>JAIKZC010000504.1 GCA_024682575.1 Lachnospiraceae bacterium
GGACGCCTGGCTTTTCCGATATATGCGTTTTTGATAGTCGAGGGTTTTCACAAAACAAGAAATAAGAAAAAATATCTTATCAGGCTTGCTCTGTTTGCGATTATTTCAGAGCTTCCATTTAATCTTGCCCTGCACAAAGGTCAATTGTTCTATCCCGACGCACAAAATGTTTTTTTTACCCTTGCTATCGGGCTTGCAATGTTAATGGCTCTGGAGCGTTTTAAAAACAGTATATATCTGTCTGTATTAATCATTATTACAGCCTGTTTTTATGCTGAAACCCTTCATACTGACTATAGTTACAGGGGCATACTTGTGATCCTCTTTTTTGAACTATGTCGTGATTGCCCTCTTATACGAAATATTTCGATAATGGCTGTCTTTATGAAAATAGCCTATTGGTTTAATGGCTATGCATCAGTTGCTCTGATACCGATAAGCTTTTATAATGAAAAGAAAGGTCCATCGTGTAAATACTTTTTCTATTGTTTTTACCCGGTTCATCTGTTAATATTGTATTTTATCGCAAAAAAAACAGGTATTTATTAACAAAATTAATTTTAGTAAAAAACTACAGTAAATAGGGATTCCTATAGTCTATAAAAGAGAAACACAATTTTTGGAGTGATTTAATTTTGTATCATTACATTAAACATTTTATTACTATAACCAAACACAAGATTCTTGTAGCAAAGGGTTGTTTTGCAGTTGGACTTTACTGGCAGGGAATCGTCCACGATCTTAGTAAATATTCCCCAACTGAATTCCTTGTCGGCGCCAAATATTATCAGGGCAACCGTAGTCCGAACAACGGAGAACGTGAAGCTATCGGATACTCTTCCGCATGGCTTCATCACAAAGGAAGAAATAAACACCACTATGAATATTGGATAGATTATTCGTCACAGACCAGCGGAGGAATTTTTATTCCGGTAAAAATTCCAACTAAATATGTTGTAGAAATGCTTATGGACAGAATCGCCGCTTCAAAGGTATATAATAAAAATAATTATACAAATGATATGCCTTTAAAGTATTTTACAAGATCAATGGCGATCATTCCTATGCATGAAGATACAAAAAGGCTTCTCTATGGGCTCCTCAGAATGCTTCAGGTATACGGAGAAGAAAAAACCTTTAATTTTATAAAAAGGAGGCTTCTAAAAAATGACCGGTGAGAAAAATGCTGAAGAAGTTGTAAAAATCTTGAACATGCAGGAAGAGATCCTACAGTTTGAACATTTTACAAATGAAGATGCGCTTGAGCTGGGTAATTTAATGCTAAGCGAAGCTAAAGTCAGAGGTCTGAATGCTGCGATAAGCATCAGACGCAGTAATGGAGCTATTGTCTATCAGGCAATGATGGATGGCACAACTCCAGATAATCTTGAATGGCTTGATAGAAAGTTCAATACAGTTATCAGAGTTGAAAGCAGTTCACTGCTTTGGTTTATGAAAATGAAGGAAAACGATATTACTATGCAGAATAAAGGCCTTGAAGATGGCTTTTATGCAACCTGCGGCGGTGGTTTTCCAATTCGTGTAGAAGAAACCGGAGTTATTGGTGCCATTCTTGTTTCCGGTCTGACTCATGCAGCAGACCATGATTTTATTGTTAAATGTCTCTCGAAGTACCTTCACACTGATGAAGTTCCGCGACTTCGCACTATAAATTAAGTTTTGATTGGAGAAAGAAATGATTAAAGAAAAAGTTGAAGATTATATTAGGACAATACCTGACTTTCCTCAGAAGGGTGTAATGTTCAGAGATATCACCACTGTTTTAAGTGATGCAGATGGCCTTAAAATGGCTATAGATGAAATGGCAAAACTTCTGGAGGGAGTTGAATTTGATGTCCTTGCAGGTGCAGAATCCAGAGGATTCATATTTGGCACAGCTCTTGCCTATAACCTTCACAAGCCTCTTGTTCTTATCAGAAAAAAGGGTAAGCTTCCCGGAGAAACTGTAAGTCAGGAGTACTCACTTGAATACGGTACAGCCACTATCGAAATGCATAAAGATTCTGTAAAGCCCGGACAGAAGGTAGTTCTTGTAGATGACCTTATCGCCACAGGCGGAACAATTGAAGCTTCGGCAAAACTCGTTGAAAAGCTTGGAGGAGAAGTTGTTAAAATGATCTTCCTCCTTGAACTTGAAGGTCTTAACGGTCACAAAATGCTTGAAGAGAAAGGTTATTCCGTTGGATCTGTGGTTACATATCCCGGAAAATAATATAATAAGAAACTGTAAAAGGACTCAGACAAATCTGAGTCCTTTTTAATATTAAAAATCATATTAGTAAACCACAACACAGGTTCCATCTTCCACCATATCATATAGTTCATATGCAAAACTCTTCGGAAGATTTATGCAGCCATGTGATCCTGATGTTCTCCAGATATTTCCTCCAAATCTGCTTCTCCAGGTCGCATCATGAAGTCCGACACCGGCCCAGGTCAATCTAAGCCATCTATGAACATGTGAAACATAGTCAGCACCTTTCAGATCCTTTTCTTTCTTTTTTTCTGTAACATAAAAGGTTCCGCTAGGTGTTTCTCTCTTTCCGCTCTTTCCTGTCACGCAATCCGAACTTACCGTACAATTACCGGAAACATAGTAATATACTCTCTGCTCTGATTTATCTACTTCTATATAAGTATCCGGAAGATTGTGATTGTCCATTTCAACTTTCATGATAGGCTTTCTGGATTCCTCAGAAGTAAGATTTCGTGCCAGATTTTTAATAGCATTCCTCTCCTCTTCCGAATTTACAACGTCGCCCCAGGTACCACCTTGAACAGTGATTTCCTCACCCTTATGATTTACAAAGTTAAATGAAAGACTCCCGCTGGTATCATAACTGTTTATCTTCTTTTTCGCTGAAGCTTTCAGTTCCTCATTTACATCAAGGGCTTTCATTAGCTCATCTTCAGATTCTGCGGAATTTGCTTTGGCAGAAACAATAAAATCTACATCATTAAAGGATATTGTCTTTCCATTTGTATAGCTCACGCTCCAATTCTGAATTTTATCAGAAAAATCACGCATTAACTGAAGCTGTTCCGTATCAGACTCTAAATAATAATCCGTAAGATCAAAATTTCCATTATAAGAATTATCAGCGATTGACTGCATTAGAGTCTCAATATCTACTTTTTCAGATATATGTCCTTCATTTTTTAATACTCCATTTGACGAAATGATCGCCCTCTGAAAATCTTTTCTCGAAGGATTATCTACACTTATGATTATATCGTTTTTTAAGGTTTCAAAATCATTGACCTTTGATACTGTTTTTTTAGGATTATAAATCAATGGAATCGAGAGATCCGGATAAAAGGTTGCTTTTACAACATATGAGGCTATATAATTACCACTTTCTGTAAGCGAAACACTGCCTATGTCTTTTATATAACTGTCACCCGGACGATCGATCTGATGTGATAATATATTATACCTGTAGCCTGTTAATGCTGCAGCAACTATAATAGATGCTAAAATAAATAATGACACAGCTAAAGCTGTCAAAAGCTTTGAACTGCCTTTCCCCTTAAAAATATTTCCCTTCATGAATAAAACTCCAATTACATACCAAATTTTAACCCTGTTTGTAATTGTACCACACAATTAATTTTAAAAAAAGCAAAATCCTATGTAAAAAACACAGGATTTCACTTTTAAGGATTTATTATT
>JAIKZC010000002.1 GCA_024682575.1 Lachnospiraceae bacterium
ATATCTGCTTCTACCTCTGATTTTTCAAAAGCAAGATCTGTATCGATCATTTTGCAGTTGATAAGTTTGAGGTTTTTACAGTAACAGAAAGGCTGAGTTCCTATGATCGTGCAGTTCTCGAATGTGAGATCCTTACTGTACCAGGCAAGATACTCTCCCTTCACGGTACTGTTTTTTATAGTCAGATTTTCTGCATGCCAGAAAGCATCTTTTGTATCAAAATTGCAATTATTGAATTCTGAATCAATTATATATTGAAAAGAATACTTTCCCTTAAGTGTCACATTGTCAAACTTAAGTCTTTCAGATCTCATCATGAAATATTCGCTTTCTGCATAACTATCCTTCATGCTGATATCTCTTACCGACCAGCCGAACTCCGGAGAAATGATATCGCAATTTTCCATCTTTATATCAGAGCATTCGCGGAGAGCCTTGATACCATGAAGCTTTGTATCTTTTATTTCTGCATTTTCCGTATACCAAAGTGCAGCACGGCAGTTGACCGTAAGCTCGCTTCCGCTTAATTTAAGCCCCTTATCATGCCAGAAAGGATATCTTAAATTGAAAAAGCTGTTGCTTACTTCTATATTGCTGCTCTCTTTTAATGCACTCTCTCCGTCAGCAGGTCCGTCAAAGCTGCAATTTTCAACAATTATTCCGTCCTCTCCATAAAGGGCTCTCTCCTGATCAAAAGTCTGATCTTTATATCTTTTTTCCATTTCTTAAAGCACCTCGATATCTATATAATGATAATAAATTTTTTGACTAAAAAATATTACACCTTAAAGTTAACTCTAAGTCAAGATAACGAATCTTAAATATATTTAAGAATTTCTTCTTACTGATTTTCGTTTTTATCCCTTTGTTCGGCAAGTGCCTTATCAAATTTTTCATTATCAACGGAGAGATGCGTGTTCGCATAATCCTTGCTGTCGTCGGTATTTTCGACTATGGCAGAAGCCATTTCATGAATATCCTCTTTTAATTTCTTTGCATCCGCCTGACTTATCTTTCCGAACTCCTTGAAAAGCTCTTCGTCTTTTTTAGTAGCCATTCGCTCCGGATCCTGTTTCTTTAAGGAAATATGGATCATTTTTCTTCTTAAAAATTTTTCAAAAATGATATTCTTTCTTTCACGATAGAAGCCAATAACGAGGATCACCAAAAGTGCCATTCCCATATATCCAAGGATAGGATACATTATTCCGATAAGCTGCTTAAATCCACCAAAGCTGCAGATATATCCTATCAGCACAACCGCAATCATGATCATCTTCATTTTTTTAGGACTGCCGCCTGAAAATCTTCTTGCGATAGAGTAATAAAGTGAAAATGCCGTATTAAAGATCAGGGCAAATATTGTGAGTGCATATATTGTCGCAAGAATTGGATGTATCTCATTTACGATCGCCAGCATCGGAATATCCGAATCTTTTACGGTATCAACATTTGCAAAAAGAGAAAGTGAAGCTATCATTATTATCACTCCGATAATAAGTCCGCCTATCGTGCCGCCTTTTTCAGCCACACCGATCCTCACAACGGAACCGCCCAGGATAAATGCCATGGAAACGCCTGTCATAGCGCAAAGTGCATAGTAATCTATAACTGATATCCAGAGATTTCCCATTGCAGGCTCTATGGTTCTTGCCGCTTTATCAAGCATATCAAAGTCATAACTTTTTCCTATAAAGGTATATGCTGCAATAAGAACTATCATAACTATCATAACAGGGGTAAAAAGACCAAGTACTCCGGTGATTTTTTCGAAATCCAAAAAAGAAACAAAAATTATAAGAACTGAACAGATAAGTGAACCTATGAAAAAGGGCAGTCCGAATTGCTGCTGCAGATTAGAACCGGCTCCTGCGACCATAACAAATCCCATGGCAAAGCTTCCTACCGCCAATACGACATCAAGTATTCGGGTCATTATCGGATGTGCTATTTCCGAAAAAACCTCCTCATGATTATCTGACCTGTAATAGCAGCCCAGTGTCACCATGATCCTTCCGAATATAATATTAAGTATTCCCAGCAAGGCTACGCCAAGAAGTCCGATTTTACCAAAACTCAAGAAATACTGGAGAAGATCCTGACCGCTGGAAAGACCTGCTCCTACTATCACTCCGATGTAAGCAAACGCTATTTTCAGATAAGTTTTATTCATCATTCCCTCCCTCTTTTGTTATAATTATATATTATAGATAAGATTTAAGAAGAATTGCCTGTGAAAGGAAGTTATCCTATATGACAGAGAAACAGTCCTGTAATTCCTGCCGGGATGATCTGCATACCGTAATTGAAGCCGGCAAGATCCTAATGCAGAGCGGTGCTGAAATATACCGCATAGAGGAAACCATGGAACATATGGCAGCAGCACTGCATATAAATGATTTTAAGGCATATGTGGTCAACCGCGGTATTATCGCCTCCGGCAGAAACCGTCTGGATATTCACGAAGCCAAAGTATGCTCTGTTCCCGAAACCTCAGTCCATTTAAGCAAGATAGAGGCTGTGAATTCCCTGTCCAGAGAGATCGAGCAACAGGATGATCTTTCCTCTACGGATATCTGCAGAAGGCTTCAGGAGATCAATGATATGCCAGATCCGAACTTATGGGCACTTCTTCTGGCCTATTTTATCGGCGCCGGCTGCTTTTCTTATGCGATAGGAAGCTGCCTTAAAGACTCTCTTTCATCAGCTCTGGCCGGACTTGTCATGGGACTTCTGCTTCAGTGGGTCGGTAAATATGTCAAAACCCCTGTCCTTTTAACAATCCTCGAAAGTGCGGCCGTGACGGTGACAGCTAATCTTCTCTGTTTAGCCGGATTAGGCGAAAACCGCGGCCTCATCATACTCGGAAGTCTGATGCTGATAATTCCCGGTGCGGTTTTTACAAGCTCTATCCGCGAATTTTCCCAAAGCAATCACTCCACAGGAATGACTCTCCTCATGTCTGCGCTGCTGACCTGTCTTTCGATTGCTGTAGGTGTCGCCCTTACCACTGATTTTCTGCCATTTGCAACCCAAATGACCAGTGTTTTTTCTACCAATGCCGAAAGTTTCCACGAAATATTGATCCGTACATTAATGGCAGGTATCGGAACAATTGCCTTCTCTTTTCTTTTCCATGCACCCAAAAAATATTTTTTAGATCTCGGCGTCTTAGGTGCTGCGTCCTGGATGATCTATCTTCTTTTGAGTACACATCTGGAGAGAGAGATCCTCACAATCTTTTTTCCCGCACTTTTTGCTTCTCTCTGCTCCATGTTCTTATCAGTTAAAAGAAGATGCCCCATGACCATTTTTCTTTCTACCAGTATATTCCCTCTGATCCCGGGCTTAAGCTTCTACAGATCTGTTTATTTCCTGATGACGGGCTTCACCACGCTTGCCGTCTCTTATATGAGAAGCTGCTTTAACTCAGCCTTTGCCATTGCAGTTGCCATTATTGTCGTCCAGGAATTAAGAAGCCATAGGATCAGGCTCTTTAAATTTTTTAACTGATCATTTCCCTGTTTTTTTAGACTTCTTTTTTTCAAGCTTTTTCTTTGCCATTTTTATTGCATCTACAAGCGGATTTTCTTCATCGAATGCATATACATAGCCCTGAAGTGCATTGGCTTTTTGTTTGAGATTCCTCGAATGACTCCAGACAAAAATGGCTGAACGTCCTTTGCCGTTTTTTGCCTCCTGTATCAGATTTATCGCGGCACTGTTTCCGTCAAATGCCACGACCATCGAAGGTCGTCTTTCAAATATCTCATAGTTAAAGCTCTTGTATGTACCCATTGCCTGGGACTCTGTCGAAACTCTTATCATTACTCCTGCAGCCCTCAGGTTATCCGCTTCCTTTTTACTTATAACTGCCGGAACCATTGCATATATTCTGAACTTTCTTTCGTTATGATCAAGCAGGTATTTTTCATATCCCGATAATTTATGCCCGATAACAAAGCATACTTCGTCCGGATTCAGATATTCAAGCATGGCATCAAGCTGTGCAGCTCCTGCAGGACTTACCCTTGTTGCCCTTTTTTCAGTATTCAGGCTTCCTCCGAGGAGTACTACCGGATAACGATCCCAGCTGATCTCACTGATAATATCCTTAAGCTCGGTATTACTGTCAAGTTTTACTTCTCCGCGTTTAAGACCTTTAGAGATCTTTACCGTCGTCATCTTTTCGAGAAGGACTTCTTCCATATCCCGCTCTCCAATGAGCTGTGCAAATTTCGCCTTTTTATCAGAATAAGCCTTCTGTCCCTCGGTTATTATCTCACTTTCAGCATCCTTCATCAGCTTAAGCTCAGCATTCGTAAGCCCCAGCATTTTTTCAAGCGAAAGCTCCTCATCGATCGAGGTCGTACCGTAAAGAGCCGCCCCGTCTGTGCCCTGTACGCATCTTATCCCCTGCTTTAAGTATTGCTTTAGCGGATGCTTTTCAAGTGAATTTAAGTTGTTGAGGCGCACGTTACTGGTAAGCTGGAATTCAAGCACCACATTGTTTTTCTTAAGCTCTGCCAGTACTTCTTTTCCCTTTTTTGAAGTTATGCTGTAGGTATAAAGTCCATGACCAAGCCGGATCCTCGGGACAGGCTGTCCCGGTGCTAAAGAGTCAACTACACAAGAGATACTGTGGGCAATATTATCTTTCTGGCCATCATTTTCTCCCGCATGAACTCTTATGACAAAGCTCGGGTCTGCTGCCGCGATTTTTACGAGTTCCTTGAATGCAGGCTTGAGGGTGATAATATCATTTATTTCCTCTCCGACGAAATCGCAGCCTGCCACATAGGGATCCAGTGCCGTAGCTCTTAAAACTTCCAGGTTCTGCTCTATATAATCAGCCGGTGTGACCGCATCTTTTACGATAGTCAATGGGATTCTTCTCATTGCTGCGAGGAATCTGATCATGACGCCGGTTTCCTGATAGATACTTGGCATAACATCATGTACCTGTCTCAGCATTTCGATCGACTCATATTTTTTCACGAGTGTCGTATCACTTATTTCTGCATAGCAGACACCCTGGCGTTTATAATTGCGGGCGATCCAGAGGAGTTTATCCTGAAAGAGCGTATTTACGCAGTATTCTGGTCTTTCCTTATCCTTAAGCATCTGCTTTAAGGCAGATTTAACGTCCTCATCCGGTATCTGCTCTATTCTGTCGAGCTCGATTTTTTCCTCGCTCTCTTTTCCCTTACAGAAAACATAACGATAGAGGTAAACCTTCTCAAGATTCGTAAATACTGCCTGTCCGTCCTTTATGATCGCCAGTGATCCGCGGATCTTTACTATATTCATTTCCGCATTATCAAGATTATTTAATATGAGATCTGCGAAATTTATAAACGTATTGTCATTTATCCTTCTGTCCAGATATTTTCCCTTAAGGTCAGAAGCAACAAACTGTCTTGCAACCTTTTCTCTCTGGATATTTAATTTTTCCCACTGGGACTCTGTGAGTTTGAGGTCGAGTTTTTTGACATAATAAAGCGGGTATCTGATCTGATGATAGATACCGAGTGCTATAAGTATGTCTCCGGGCAGATTGCCGTTCATATGTGTATGCAGATCAGACCTAAATTTCAGATCTTTTCTGACGTAGGTCTTAAAAATCGTCTTATCCGGATCGAGTCTGAAATCCTTTGTCTGGCTCATAAGTGTCTTGGCTATCGCCGGAATGGCAGCCTTCATCTCAACTCTTCCGTCCGGGTATATTGATGCCATTTCTGTCTGTCCAAGCTTAAAAATATAGCTTTCCTCATTGGCTGCATCAACAAAACAAGGCACTTCTCCCTTTATAATGAGCATTCCGTTCTCATCTTTAGAAAGCGGGAGTTTACAGATTCTTGCAAGATTTCTGATAAGATTTCCCGTACTGTGATTTGGTGTCGTAAGTGAATAAAAAAGTCTGTCCAGGTCTTTATAAAGACTAACTATGATATCTTTTTCGTTATCCAGAAAAAAACATGTAAAATAGGTCATATCACATTCCTTTCGACTATTGATAAAATATTATTATATATCAATCAGCCGTCATTCATCAATTCCGAAGGCGCCGCCTCAACCGCAGCTGCGACTTCCCCCCGACATATCCGGAAGGGTTCCTGCCGCCTCCGCTCCCTCTGCAGCCGCTTCGGGATCGTATTCTCCGCCCTCTTTGTCCCAGAGAGAATCATATTCTTTCCGTTTCTTTTTTATCTGAGCCATCATAGCCTGCGCCTGTTTTGCCGTGGCATAGAGATCCCTATCATATTCCATGACCTTTTTTTCATCAGCATAAGGCACTTTATCACCGGCACACATCCTGGCTACCGTCGTCATGATCTTTCCCATGGTTGCAGCATA
>JAIKZC010000009.1 GCA_024682575.1 Lachnospiraceae bacterium
ACCATCATATTGTAAACTTCAGAATATACTACCAGGCTGGAAAGCTTCGTAAGGTCAATGTCGATGCCCTCGGTATCACTTAATTCGATATTCGAATCATCTGTAACCTCCGGAGCCGGAGCGCCCTCACTTACTCCGGACTGGCGTTCCTCAGTTGCTGCTGACTCAGTCGTTTCTGAAACAGCTTCGGTTGACGAAGTCTCTCCGTTAGAAATCGCAGTTGCCGATGAAGCATCTTCCTCGGCTGTGCGTTCTGCCAGGATATCAGCTACTCCTGTAGTCTGGTCACTGTTTTTAAGAACTGCTCCACCCTCACCTGTACTCGCGCAGGCAGTCATTGAAAAAATCATCAAAGCCGATAAAACGGCTGCTAATTTTTTTATCATCATAAATTTATGCATCTCCTCGTGCTATGCCTGCAAGGCTGCAAAGAGCAAAAGCAACTACATCAACAGCAACTATTGTTGAGCCGACCGGTGTTCCCGCAAGTATCGAGATCAATATTCCGGCAAATGCACATATTACCGATAAAATCGCTGAGAACATTGTTACCATCTTAAAGCTTCTGAAGATCCTCATGGCCGAAAGCGCCGGAAAAATCACCAGTGCCGAGATCAAAAGGGATCCCACGAGGTTCATCGCAAGTACGATTATCACCGCAATGATAACTGCTATCAGCAGGTTGTAATTATCCGCTTTTGTACCTGTTGCTTTTGCAAAGTTTTCATCAAAAGTAACTGCAAATATCTTATTATAAAAAAGAATAAAAATTATAACTACTGCAATGGAAAGCGCTATACAGAGCCATACTTCCCATTCCGAAAGTGTAAGTATCGAAGTAGATCCGAAAAGCGTACTGCAGACATCTCCCGATAAATTAGATGATGTCGAGAAAATATTCATCAGCAGATAACCAAAGGCCAGTGCACCGACCGATATCATTGCTATCGCTGCATCACCCTTTATCTTTGCATTCTGTCCGGTTCTCAAAAGGAGCACCGCACTGATGATCGTTATCGGAAGCACCAGTATCATATTATTGGAAAGGTTCAGCACAGAAGCTATCGAAATAGCACCGAAAGCCACATGTGAAAGTCCGTCTCCGATAAATGAGAATCGCTTAAGTACCAGTGTCACACCAAGAAGCGATGAGCAGAGCGCAATGAGAACTCCAACTATTAAAGCGTATCTTACAAAAGGATACTGCATATACATTGCAATCTTTTCTATCATTTACGCTCACCGCCTTCTAAATCTTTTATATCAGCTATATCTATTCCTACGTCATAATTTTGCTGCATAAGGAAAAATTTTCCCAGATCACTTCTCATATACTCTTCTGTTTCACCGAAAAATACGGTCTTTCCAATGTGAAGGATATGGCTTGCATAGCGGATTGCAGCGGCTATGTCATGAGATATCATTATTATCGTAATTCCCTCACGATTAAGTTCTTTAATAAGTGAATACATTTCCGATGTCACCTTAGGATCAAGTCCCGAAACAGGCTCATCAAGCAAAAGAACTTTTCTCGTTGCGCAGAGCGCTCTTGCAAGAAGTACCCTCTGCTGCTGTCCTCCCGAGAGATTTCTGTAGCATCGGTCTGCAAGCTTACGGATCCTCATCCTGTCCATATTTTCATCCGCCAGCATTTTTTCTTCCTTTGTATAAAAAGGTCTTAAGCCGCAATGTCCCTGAAATCCGGACATTACGATCTCTCTTACCGATGCCGGGAAATCCTTCTGAACCAGTGTCTGCTGTGGGAGATAGCCGATCTCGTTCTTTTTAAGCCCGTCACCAATCAGAATCTGACCGCCCACAGGTTCCTTTAAGTTAAGCAAAGTTTTCATTAGTGTAGATTTTCCGGAACCGTTCTCACCGATAATGCATAAATAATCTCCTGCATTAACGGTAAAATTCAGATTATCCACAATTACACGTGAATCATATCCAAGCGACAGATTCTGAATGGTTAAGAGTGACATTTATTTCTGGCCTCCTTAGTTCAGTGCCTCTTTAAGAACAGAAAGATTATTCTCCATAATTGAATAATATGTGGTACCGTTTTCTACATCTTTAGATGTTGTGGCCTGCATAGAATCCATTGTGAGGACTTTCTGATCCTTTGTCTTCGTATTTGAAACTATTGTATCTGCTATTCTGTGATCGTTTCCCTCGATCGTAAGAACAACCTTAAGTGAAAGCTCGTCTACCTTCTGTGAAAGGAAAGTGATCGTCTCGAAGCTTGCTTCTGTTTCTGCGGAACATCCTACAAATGCTGCATAATATGAAAGTCCATAATCATCGACAAGATATCTGAAAGGGAATCTGTCTCCGAAAAGAACTGTCTTTACGGAAGCTTCATCAACTGTTTTCTGATATTCAGCATCCAGAGCTGCAAGCTTTTCATTATAAGCTTCTGCATTTGCCTTGTAGCTTTCCGCATTTGCTGCATCTATGGACTGAAGTGACTCTGAAAGAGCGTTTACAAGAATCTGGCTGTTTTTGAGTGAAAGCCATACGTGCTCGTCGTACTCAACTTCACCCTCTTCATGATCGTGCTCGTCAGCATCCTCCTCGTGATCATGCTCATCAGCATCTTCTTCATGCTCATGATCCTCGGCCTGCATTCCCTCAACAACTTCCTCTTCCTTAACGCTTTCTCCAAGCACATTGAGAAGATTTACAACCTTCATGTCTTTATTTACTGCTTCCTTAAGCGCATCATCTACCCATGCATCAGACTCGCCTCCGACATATACAAATAAATCACAGGTTGAGATCTTCATGATATCTTCTGCAGACGGCTGGTAGCTGTGCAGATCCACACCATTATCGAGGAGCATCGTAACTTCTGCATTGTCAGCCTTGTCTCCGAGTATATTTTCTACCCAGTCATATTCCGGGAAAATTGTTGTTACTATCTCTATTTTGTCTCCGGCGTCAGCGGTCTCTGTTCCTGCTGTTTCTGCTGCTGCTTCTGAAAGAAGCTCTGTCACATCTGCTGCTCCTGTCGCTGCGCTCTCTGATGCAGCTTTCTGTCCGCATCCTGTAATTGCACCCATTGCCATCACTGCCGCAATAAAAAAACTGATATACTTTTTCATTTTTATAAATCCTCCGCGTTTTAAGTGATATTTCCATGATATTTTTTCTTCTGTAAATCTCTGAAAATATTTAATTATCCATTCTCACTTTATAAGTCACGAGAGTTTCTTTTACAGGTTCGCTCAGCGCTGTAAAAATTAGGGCTAAATAAAATATCGCCGGGAACGCTGATGATATATATGATATCGGGCCGCTTCCAATGCGATGGAGAGTATTTTCGCACTCCTCAATAAAAGCGCATATCGGGCAGTCAGCGCCGCTGCATTCATGATTTATCTCTTCTGCGATAAAAAGGCAGGAGAAAAAAACTGTCATAATAAATATGGCTGCAAATATTCCGGCAAAAAGCTTCTTATTCATTTTCTCCTCCTTTCACTTTTCTTTATTCTTTATCCGCACATTCTTCGCAGACTCCATAGAAAACTGTTCTCATCGGATTCAGCTTAAATTTATGTTCTTTATTTAAATGCTCTCTGATCTCCTCGAGTTCCTCACAATGAAGATGTATCAGTTTACCGCATTTTTCGCATTTGCAGTGAAAACAGCATTCGCATTCCTCATGACTGCTCTCGCCCATATATTCAAAACATGCAGGACTGTTGCAGTCGATTATGTACTTATTGATAATGCCGTCATCCACCAGGCTTTCCAGGTGCCGGTATATCGTGGACTGTCCTATCGAACATCCCTGCTCCTTAAAGTATTCACAGACGTCACCGGCTGTGATATGCTCACCCGGTTTACTCTTAAAAAAATCAATCAAAAATTCTCTTTGTTTAGTTTTATACTTCGACCTTGTTGTCATTGTCTAACCTTTAAACTCTTTGTTTTAAGCTGTTTTATCATAGTTCGTATTCGCAAAACGAATATGGGAACAGTTCCCAATTATATATATGAAAGTTCAAAATGTCAACCTTTAAGGGGCAAAAAATTCAGCCCCCGGCATAATTACCGGAGGCTGATTTAGGAAAATTAGATTTATGAGAAAAATTTTAGATGGTTACTTATTTAAATGTTAGTTATTATTGAAAATTACTTCTTAGCAACATACTTTCTGATATCAAGTGAAATTGCGATGAAGATAACTACGCCGAGTGCGATGTACTGTGCGTTAGCATTAACTCCGAGATACTGAAGAGCTGCCTTCATGAGCTCGAATACTGCAACACCGATGAATGCTGATGAAACTCGTCCACGTCCACCTGTAACTGATACACCACCGATTGTGCAGGCTGCGATAGCTTCCATCTCGTAACCAAGACCAAGGTTAACTGATGCACCACCTGACTTTGCGCCAAGCATGAATCCTGCAAGTCCATAGAACATAGCTGCCTTCATGTAGATAAGAAGGAGGGTTGTCTTAACCGGAACACCGGCTACTTCTGCTGCTACCGGGTTACCACCGATTGCATACATATACTTACCATGTCTGGTCATGTTGAAGATGAACCAGGTGATTGCTGCCATTATAAGAGCGATCCAGATAAGGATGTTGATTCCTAAGAATCTTCCTGATGCATAGCTTGTGTAAGCTGTTGTGAATCCACCAAGAGGTGAAGCACCTGTGTAGATAAGATCAAGTCCGTAAACGATTTCCATCATAGCCAGTGTAGCGATGAAAGGAGGAACTGAAAGGTATGCGATGAAGAAACCTGTGATAGCTCCGAAGAAACCTGTGATACATACTACAACGATAAGTGCTACGAAAGGATTAAGAGGGGGCATATTCTTAAAGAGTGCGAATTTACCTGCATAATCCAGATTCTGTAAAAGTGTACCTGCAATACATCCGCCGAGACCGATCATACGTCCTGCTGAGAGGTCGCAGCCTGCTGTTATAACGCATCCTGCAATACCAAGAGCGATAACGAGACGGAATGACATGTTCATAAGAATGTTGTTAAAGTTACTTGCTGAAAGGAAGTTCGGGGAGGCAATACATGTATATATTACCAAGAGAACCATTATGATTATTACGCCGTTATTTATAAGGAAGTCGGTGACTTTCTTGTTATTTGCCTTTTCCATTTTGTCTCCTTTATTTTATCTGATCAAATTTACAGTATATTAGTTAGAAGATTTTGTTTTTATCAGCCTGCTTTTGTCTCATCAGCCTGTGC
>JAIKZC010000017.1 GCA_024682575.1 Lachnospiraceae bacterium
ACTAAAGAACAGATCCGTATTAAATATGATGGTAATCCACTCAAGAGCTGCCAGATATATCCGGTAAAGATAAAAGTTACGGATAATTACGGAGAAATTGCTGAAGCTGAGACGTATTTTGAAACAGGTAAGCTTTCAGATAAATGGCTGGGAGAGTTTATTACAGACGGTGATTTTCATTTTACAGAAAAGAAAACCTCACCCGTTCCAATGACTTTTAAGAAAAGAATTAAATGCGCTAAAAAAATCAAAAAAGCAAGAATTTACTCTACCGCATTGGGAATATATTTTATGACCCTGAATGGTAAAAGGGTTGGAGAGGATTACTTTACTCCCGGACTTACTTCATATCGGCATACTCTCCAATATGAAACTTATGATATAACTGAGATGCTTTCAGCCGATAATGAACTTCTCTCAATTGTCGGAGGGGGATGGGCTGTAGGTGCTTTTACATTTGGATGGAAAAACAGAATAACTGCTCCAAGACAAGCCTTCAAAGCAGAAATCCATATTGAATACGAGGATGGATCTAAAGAGATCATCCCAACGGATGAATCCTGGGAGGTCAGTGAGGAAGGTCGTTACAGATATGGTGATTTTTACAATGGAGAAATTTACGACGCAAGAATTAATTATGAGAAGATCGAATGGAAAAAGGCATCTTTTGAGAAAGTAAAGATAAAACCCGAGCTCATTGCAGATTATGGTTCAGCTGTAAGAGCACATGAGATCCTGAAGCCTGTTAAAAGCTTTAAGGCAAGATCCGGAATGACAATCTATGATTTTGGACAGAATTTTGCCGGTGTTATAAATGCAAGAATTAATGGTAAAGCCGGACAGGAAATTGTTTTTAAGCATACAGAAATTTTGATGGATTCAGAGCTTTATACTGAGCCCTTAAGAGATGCTAAAGCTGAGGCAAGATATATATGCGTTGATGGCAATCAGGAATATTCACCCATGCTTACATATATGGGGTTCAGATATCTAGGCGTCAGCGGCATAGCTGAAAAGGATATTGAATTAGAAGCTTTTGTTTTATATTCAGATATTAAATCTACGGGATCTTTTAAATGCTCTGACGAAAGAATAAACCGTCTTCAACAAAATATCAGATACAGCGCAAAATCTAACTTTATGGATATTCCAACGGATTGTCCGCAAAGAGATGAAAGAATGGGATGGACAGGAGATATCGCGCTTTTCGCACCAACTGCCTGTTATAATTTTGAGGTCAATAGATTTTTACGTAAATGGCTTAAAGATGTTAAAAGTGAACAGCGACCGGGAGGTGGAATCAACGTTGTAATTCCTGAGCAGGGATTTAACTATCCACCGGCTGTTGTGGCTTTTTGGGGTGACTGCTGTATATTAGTTCCCTGGGCTATGTATATGGCATATGGTGATAAAGACATTTTAAGAGAAATGTATCCGGTAATGAAGAAATATCTTGGAGCGATCAAATTCTGGGCAGGATTTGCCTGTTTAGGACGCACCAACAGGCATACCTGGAGGTGGTTTCACCAGTATGGCGACTGGGTAGCTCCGAATGTTAAAATGTGGGCTTGTATGAACAGAGGATTATGGACCGCAACTGCAGACTGGTCAAATTCATGCTCCATAGTTTCTCAGATTGCTGAAATTCTCGGAGAAAATGAAGATGCTGCTTATTACAAAGACTTAAAATCTGAAATCGACAGAGCCTATAGAAAAAGATTTCTTTGTGACGATGGACATATGAAGCAGCAGATCCACCCATTTTCAAGACATGGACTTGGAAAAAAGGGCGAATTTCAAACAGGATATGTACTTCCGCTGGCTTTTAATATGCTTGATGCAGAAATGAAGGAAAAAGTGCTGGATCAGCTGGTTAGAATGGTCAAAGAAGCTGATTATCACATTCAGACAGGATTTCCGGGAACTCCGTTTATATTATTCGCTCTTGCAGATAACGGCAAAGCAGATGAAGCCTATAAAATGCTTATGAATGACAGCTGTCCTTCATGGCTTTATGAAGTTAAAGCCGGAGGAACAACAATCTGGGAGAGATGGGATGCCTTAAGGGAAGACGGTACATGCAATACCGGAAATGACGACGGCACAAACGGAATGACTTCCTTTAATCATTATGCAAGCGGTTCTGTTGGAAATTTCTTTTACAAAAGGATCGCAGGTATTGAGCCTATAAAAGCCGGTTATAAAAAGTTTTTGATCAAGCCGCTTCCGGGAGGAGGATTAACCTACGCAGAAGGAAAACTTGAAAGTCCTTATGGCCTGATACAGTCTGAATGGCATATAGAAAACGGTAAATTTAGAATTAATATATCTGTTCCTGTTGGAACAGAATGTGAACTTATACTTCCAAGTGGAATGAAAAAGACTTTTGGAAGTGGAAATTATGAACTATGTGAGGTTTATGAAAATGTTTGAAAAAATTCTTCCAAAAACAAGGATCAGTTCAGATGAAGTAAAAATGCCTGAATTGGCACTTGGATATTTTCTCGGACCATTTTTGGCATTTATCTCTAATGCAATATTCGGTTCTTATCTTAACAGATATTATTCTGATGTACTTGGCTGGACCGATGCAGAAAGATTTGGGATTTTCTCGGCAGTATTGCCGATAATCTCGGTTTTATGTGTAATTGCCGGAAATCTCGTAGTTGGACATTTTATTGATAACACCAGAACCCGCGAAGGAAAAGCAAGACCTTTCATGTTTCTGTCAATTCCATTGATAGTACTTGCGATCGTAATGCTTTTTATAACTCCGGTAAAGTTAAGCCCTACAGTACAGATGATATGGATCGCTGTTTCCTATAATTTATATTATGCAGTTGCTTATCCTTTGTTTTATACATCGCACAGCTCAATGGTGGGTCTTTCAACTAGAAATTCTGATAAGAGAGGACTTCTTGCAACACTTTCAAATGCATCAGGTGTAGCTGCAGTTGGCGTAGGAGCGAGTATTTTAGTACCCATACTATTACAGGGATTTCTTTTCGTAAGTAAGGACGGAGTTATAGATACTGCATCAAGCTATGCAAACTGGAGAAAATGCATGATCGCACTCTGCATAATCTCTGCAGCAGGTATTCTACTCGAGTATTTCTTTACAAGGGAACGTATTACCGAGGAAAATATGAAACTCGGTATTATAGAAGAAAAGCTTCCGATGAAAAAACAGATTTCAGTATGTATGTCTGATAAATACTGGTGGCTTATAATTCTTTATTTCTTTCTTTTCCAGCTCGGAGGACTTATAAAGAACGGTTCAATGAGCTATTACTGCAGATGGATGTTTGATGGTATTTCTACAGAAAGTGCTGCAGGAACAGCAATGGGAACTCTTGGACTTATAGGAGGACTTCCGACAGCTATTGGTATGGTTGCTGCATGGCCCATTGCCAATAAACTTGGAAAAACAAGAGCTGTTAGATTTGGAATGATCTTTTCGGTTATTGGTGGACTTATAAGTTTCATTGATATCCATAATTTTGTTATCGTTTGCGCAGGTGTGATCTTAAAGGGAATCGGTTCAATCCCTGCAATGTATGTAACATTAGCCATTCTTTCAGATGTGCTTGATCATCTGGAAGCAAAAAACGGATTCAGAAGTGATGGTTTTACCATGTCGGTATATGGCGCGATCATGGTAGGTCTTGCAGGTCTGGGAAACGGTATTATAAATGCCCTTCTGTCGGTCAGTGGTTACGACCCGGCACAAGCAGTACAGAATGCTTCGGTCTCAAATACACTTACCCTTTGTTATCTGGGGATGGAGCTTATCTGCTATGCAATAATCATCGTTCTTATGCTTTTCCTGGATGTTGAAAAACACACAAAGGAAAATCAGGAAAAAATAGCAGCCAATCAGAAGGCAGCAATGAATTCTTCAAAAGCTGATCTTATGAGCCATAGTGCAGAAGCTGCTGTAAATGCAGAA
>JAIKZC010000056.1 GCA_024682575.1 Lachnospiraceae bacterium
ACCTCCTCTCCGGGGATAAAAAAAACACGACCACCGTTCTGGTAATCATGCTCCTTATCCCCATTATTCTGTTCGGTATTCAGTTTTCCTCGCTCACCTTTCCTCAGCTCTTTCCTTTTCCTTCATTCCAAAGTGTTTCAAAGCCCTTGTTATAGTAGCCGCATCCGTTTCCGTGACAAACTTGGAAAGCTTCTCATAATTCCATAATGTGTCATTAAAAGATGCCAGCCCGCATCCGACATCAATAGCCGGAATACAAAGAAAATTGCCACCATCATACTTACCAATAATTACATCAAAAACAGAACCTCTGCCCTCGATGCAAAGGTGTGTTGCTCCCTTCATTCTTTTCGTGACCGCCCATGAAACGGTCCATTCGCTCACTTCTCCGTCAGAATATTCATGTTTGCACTTAATCACATTCATTTGCTTTTTCCTCCTTTCCCTTACAAGCTCTGCTCACGATGTACCGTGTGTGTCTTCTTGTGACTCTCGTTTTCAAGCATTCTCTCCAGATCATGTTTGTTGTGCTGAATGACTTACACCGAAGCGAGATCTGTTACAACCTCTACATACGGTTCGCTGTTCTTCTCCAGGGCCTTCTCCAAAGAAGCAAGTTCCTTTCTCCATGCTCCGGCTGTGATCTTCTTGTCCGGCTCTGTGATCATGCTCTTAAGCTTATTCCTATACAGGTCATAATATGAGAGCTCAACCATGTGCTTACGCTCGTAAGTCTTACGCGCCCAGCCTTTCAGTTCCCACTGTTCTTTGTGGTTCTTGATGTAGGGTTCGTACTCCTTGTAAACCCTAAGCAGGCCCTCAAGGTATGCCATACGCTCACGGATTGCAACACGCTCACCGCCGATCTTATCAAACGCGGCCTCACGCTCCTTCTTAAACGCTTTCAGTTCCTCGAAGGTTGTTACGCCGATATCCGCAACAAACTGTTCCATGGATGCCCTATCCTGCATCTCGGATCTGTTTGAGATTAACCGCAGGTATTTACCGCTCAGAATAGGCAGGGATAAGCGATCATGGTTCCGCTTTGCAACCTCTCGGATCATGTTGATAATCTCGTTCTTAATTGCCTTACCGATTGAAGCAGGAACGGATGCAACGGCCTTAAGACCTTCCTTGGCTTCCTCATAAGCAGCACGGGTCGCATCAATAACAGCATTACGGGCAATAATATCTCTGTTGATATCGCCTCTGGCTGTATGAATACCCGCCCTCTCCAATGCGCTCGCTTTCTCTCCCAGATGGATCTGGGGAATGATATCAAAGCCCCGCTCTTTGAAGGAACGATATTCCCAAAAATTCTCCGTGTTTCCTATCCTTGCGTTCACGGTATTTATCGTGTCAGCAAGATCCTTCACTCCACGCCTTGGCATTCTCCTTACTGTTCCAATCATTCGTGTCAATCGTAGAGCATTTCCATTGCTTACGGTTCTGTTTATCGACCTTCTGCTGTCCGGTCCTTGGATCAATTTGCTGGATCCGTTCTCCGTTTTCATCACGGCAATAGACCTTCTTCTGTTTCGGCATCCAACGGCCCTGCTCGTCAATACTCCTCATGGTGAGCATGATATGACAATGAAGGTTGCGCTGACCGGTCTGCTTATTCTCGGAATCGTGAATTGCAAACTGCGCACACATTCCCCTATCAACGAAGTTTCTCTGAACGTAGTCATGCATGACTTCCGTGGCGAGTTCATAAGTCCATTCGTTTGGAAGTTCAACCTTGTATGTTCTGGCAAGCTGTGCATCGGACGCGGTTTCGAAGTTCTCCACGCTGTTCCATAAAACAGATGGATCTTTGTATTCCTGCGGTGCGTTCTCCGTCAACATAACCTCGGCATGAACGAGATCCTCAGAATACAACGGGTAGTATGTCTGCCCGTTGTATTCGCAATACATTTTTTCTCGCTCGATATATGAGCTTTGCTCTACGGCGCAATGTCCGGCATTCGCCTTGGAACTCCGGCCGCAGATTCCGGCTCTGGTACTTAGGTTTTTAACAGCCATGCCCCGCCCTCTCTTTCTGTCGTTGCGTCAGCACACGTTCGAAGGGGCTGGCCCGAGCTGTCCGCAGGACGCCCTCGGCAGAGCGCGCAGTACCACCTATGGTGGTATATCTGTGCGCACCTATTAAAAATAGGTGAGAGACCTTATTCAGAATCGGCTTCGGCATTGCGGTCCTCCTGTTCTTCATTATGTGCCGTTCCCGGCACCTCTGTTTTGCGGTCTTTAACGACCGCCGTTATCATGTTCAGAATGTCCCTGTTCTTGAATGCACATGCAAGAATACGGTTCATTTCTTGCTCCGTGAACTCATAACACTCGGGGAAGTATTTTGCTACGATCCCGCCCATGATGAACTTTTGATGATCCTGCTCCTTTCTCGCTTTCTTGCGTTCTTCGTTGCGGACCTTGTTAAGTCTCGCCTTTGCCTGCCTCAACTGCTCCTCAGCCTGCAACTCTCTTATTGATTTTTCTTTCTGCTCCATATCGGATCTCCTTTCTTTTGTGCGCCATAATCGGCAATTTGGGTATAAAAAAAGCAGTGACTTATCATCACTGCTTTCATAAAACTGACATTCTTCTATACCGAAAAATCTGCTTCGTAATAATTTGGACTTATGTATGATAGCTGAATATTATCACGTCCATATTTTTTTAGATCAGCCATCGTTTCTCTCCTTACATTAAACTACTAAGATGTAAGTCCATAATCTATTACCATAAGTATAATAAAAAAAGCACTCCATTCCCACTCTTTTGTATTGTGAAAGGTCTGTCCAAAGGTCTGTGCTCATATGCTATTAATTTTATGCTAACTAAGGGGCTTTCTTCTATGTAGTCAACAGCAACATGTCAATAAAAACTGCAAGCCCTCGCGATGTACATTATAATGTCCATCCATTCTGGTTTAATCATAATAGAAGCAATATATGACTATCGTCGGGCAAGGAGTACACTCTATGAACAATACTTATATCAGTAAATTTATAAACTCAAAGGATATCCGAAAGTATCTGCAAGATATTAACTACCAGTTTTCTGTTCCCGAATATGCATTTTTGATATGGCAAAACAAGGAGAATACTATCGCTCAACGTCATGAGGCTTTTATGGAGCTCATAAAGACGACTGACAGCTGTCTAATAAAAACCTCATGTTGTCATGATGGTTGGGATCTTCATCAGACCATCTGCGAATATATCGACTTGGAAGAAAGAATCATCCAATTATTCCTCAAACAGGAATCAAATTGCTTCTACACCGGTGAATGGATAGAGGATAGCTACAATTGCTATGATGAATGGAATGGAGCTGGAAGCCTCTTTTCAAGTTACGAATCAGCCTATGCTTACGCAATAAAATGGGCTGAAAAAAGAACCATTGGTCCAAGTTTTCGCGTAAGTAAGCACTATATTGATAACGCGGAATCCAAAAGTTTCTGTATCGATGTAAATTTCAATTCTTTAGGTGAGATGCTTAGCATTGACTTCACAGGAGAAGATCCTTGGAACGAGCATGAAAAAGAATTGCTATTTGAAAGATTCGATGACATGTGGTTCGACATTCCAATTCCTTTTAAGCCAGGAGATATCGTTTGTGACCGCTATATGAAAAATCCCTTTGTAATAACTACAACTGTTCCATGGTATCGCAAAGAGAATCCTCCAAAGAGCGAAAAAGGCACTATTCACCTCACTAACATGGACATGACTGCATCCGGATATTCCATTGACGAAGAGACCTTATCTATCAAATATAATTGGCTTGATTATTATTACCTTAATCTGGAGTATTACTCCGAAGAATTATCCGGGGATAAGCGCCTTTTGCTAGTATATAGTCTTTTTAAGCAAGGTAAGCTCAACGGCGATACTCTCTCAAAACTAGTACAAATGATTGCCTCTGAATGCCATGCAAGAAAAGCTTATCAAGACATAGATTGGGTAATAGACGATAGTGTATCAACATTATTGGGATTAGAAAAATATAAGGAGAAAAAGCATGAATAATCAAGAAATATGCCGTTTTGTAAATTCAAAAGACATTAAGCAGCATCTTCTTGCTACTGATTACAATTTCACTACCGCAGAGGCTGCCTGGCTCGTATATCAATGTGTAGACACCACTTTAAGTGAGAAGATTGAAGCCTGGAAGGATATTATAAAAACTATGCCTGACGGATCTATAGACTCTCCTCATTTCGATAAACCATACGAAAGTATTCATAAAGTTATCTCAGATTTCATAAAGCTGAAGCAAAAGGCATCTGACCTATTTTTTATTGAAAGACCAACTTCATTCTACCAGTATACGCTAGTATACAATGACGGAAGCAAAGATTATGACGACTCTATGCTTTATTCATCCTTTGAAAACTGTTTTAAACAATTACAGAAGGATTTATCACAAGAAGATGAAGACGTTACAGGAGAAATCAGATGGGCTGAGATAGGATGTTGCTATACGATTACCACCAAATACAATCACAATTGTCAAATAATGGATATCATAATCCCTGCAGATTATGGTGTACTGGATTGGAATCTACTAGATTTCTTTAATGACCTTTGGTTCCACTTTCCGACTCCATTTAAAAAAGGAGACATTCTTTACAATCCACGCAGTCACCGTCAAGGTTTCTGTGCAGGTCCCATTGTTATGACTGGAATAACACCTCTAAAATATGATGAAGACGGTCGATCACACACTGACTCTTCTGACATGAATGTATGGGGATATTTCCAGGATGAAGAAACTGGAACTGTTTACCAGGAAATCACCTTTAACTATATGGACTATGAGTATTTCCCGGAAGAAAAGCTTACAGGTAAGAAACGTATTCTTAAAGCCCTCAGCAATCTTCTCAAAGACGAGATAAGCTTAGAACTCTTTATCAAAGCCTACCATTTGATTATTCTTGAAGAAACAAGAAATGATCTTATGCCAAGAGGTTGGTTTACCGATGAAGGCATGAAGCTTGCTGGAATCTGGAACGAAAAAGATATGGGTAAAACTAAATAGGAAAATGATTGGGATATGAATTATCTAAAACTATTCGTATCCCAATTTGTTTACATCTCTAAAACTGCACCACGTACTCAGTCATATCATTCAGCCTCAAGAATATAGCCCCATTATTGATATTTTCTACATTCCCTTTAGCACATCC
>JAIKZC010000059.1 GCA_024682575.1 Lachnospiraceae bacterium
GGCTTGTTTGCCACTTGTTATACGTTATCACACGGAACCCGCAGTAAATGCGGATTCCTGCAATAAAGTAACCAAAACATATAATATTTAAACATATTTTGTGGCGAGTTTCATAATTGTCTGCTGCTCACCGTCAACACCGGCAAAATCTTTTCCTCTTTCAAGTGTACCGGCAAGCTGTCCGCTGCTCATGACAAGGATCCGGTCGCAAATACCGATAAGTTCCGGCATTTCCGATGAAACCATAAGTATTCCTTTTCCCTCTGCTGCAAGCTGAATGATAAGTTCATATATCTCATATTTGGAGCCTACATCAATTCCACGTGTCGGCTCGTCCAGTAGGAGTATCATCGGTTCTGTGAGAAGCCATCGTCCCAGTATGACTTTTTGCTGATTTCCTCCGGAGAGGTTTTTGATAAGTGCCCCATGGCCTGCTGTTCGAATATGCATTGAACTGATCATCTTGTCCGTATCCTGATCGATTTTCTTATCGGAAAGAAAAAACTTCTCCTTATAATTCTTCATATTCGAAATAAGCATATTGAAACGCACTGTTCCATATGGGAAAATTCCTGTCTTATGGCGTTCTTCGGTTACTAATGATAACCCTTTTTCTATTGAGTATCGAGGATTGTGCTTTTCGAAAATTTTGCCGTCTTTTTTGATAGTTCCCTCTTTAGATTCACGAATTCCAAAAATAGTCTCCAAAAGTTCAGTTTTTCCGGCACCGTCAAGACCTGATATACCAAGAATTTCTCCTGCCCGCAGTGTGAAAGAAACATCTTTGCATGCCGGCTTATGTCTTCCGGAAAGGTGAGAAACTTCCAGCAGTTCTTTTCCGGGAGTGTTTGTTTTATTGGGATATTGCTGGGACATTTCCCGCGCAACCATCCTTTTTATTATTTCTTCTTTTGTAAGAGCACTTGCCGGATCTGTAGAAACCCATTGGCCGTCACGCATGATTGTAATATCATCTGCAATCCGTTTGATCTCATCCATTTTGTGGGATATATAAATTACTCCGGTTCCATTTGCACATAGCTTGTTAAGGATTCTGAAAAGGTGTTCAACTTCATCATCAGCCAATGAGGATGTAGGTTCATCCAAAACCAGAATCCTTGCCCGGTATGAAACTGCTCTGCAGATCTCAAGCATCTGGCGCATGGAAACTGAGATATCTTTTATAAGAGTATTTGGATCGATATCTATTTCAAGTTCATCAAGGGCGGCTTTTGTATCGTCATACATTTTTTTATTATCGATAAATCCATTTTTTATTGGGTATCTTCCAAGCCAGATGTTTTCCATTACATTTTGGTGCATTACCTGATTCAGCTCCTGATGTACCATTGCTACGCCGTGATCCAGAGCATCTTTGGGACTTGAAAAATTTACTTCGCTGCCATCGATACGTATGCTTCCACTGTCTTTTTTGTAGATACCGAAAAGACATTTCATTAGAGTACTTTTTCCGGCACCGTTTTCACCCATAAGCGCATGTACTGTACCGGAGCGAAGTCTGAGATTAGCATCTTTTAGAGCAATGACTCCCGGAAATGACTTCTTAATACCGTTCATTTCCAGCAGATATTTTTCAGACATAGAGGATCCTCCTCTCTGGGGTTGGAATAATTTATCAGTCATATTTTTAATCGGATATGTCAATATTATTTTTAGTGATCTTTGCATAAGGAATACGCACTGAAAAGCCATCTTCTGAGATCTCATAGTCAGTCCCCTCAAGATAATCTTTTCCCTGAGCCTTATTGCAGGCAATGGTCACAATTGCTTTTCCCATTGAATCAGCATCCTGCATTACAGTTCCCGCAAGTTTTCCCGCACGTATATATTCCAGTGCCGTATCGGTAGCATCTACTCCAAGAACTGTTATGATCTTCGAACTGTCCGTTTCATTTGAAAGGTTGTAGCCCACATTATTAAGCGCTGCAATAACTCCGATTGCCATGTCGTCATTATTGCAAAATACACATTCGATCTTATCAGCTCCAAGTGCTGCGATCTGTGCCTGCATGGCTTCCTGAGCGGCTGCTGTATCCCAGTTACAGATCTGATCGCTGACAAGTGGATGCATTTCGTAGCCCAGCTCGGTGGCAGTATCTATTGAATACTTTGTCCTTGCAATGGCTTCGGAATTATTTGTGGGACCCATGAACATCAGATAATCTATTCTTCCATCACCGTTTTTATCGATGGAAGAGGGATCATTTTTATATAGTTCATCAAAAATTTCACCCTGTTTTATACCGGCTTCTTCCGGTTTTGTTCCAATAAATAAAGAAGAGGTATCCGTTATTAGACTGGAGTCACTTGGCTCCGTATTGTAGAATAAAATAGGAACGTCGGATTTCATGGCCAGATCTTTAATATAACTTCCGGCAGAGACATCACACAGATTAATAATTACGATATCTTTCCCTGAGGCAAACATGACATCTGCCTGATTATTCTGAGTTGCCTGATCATCGTTGCCATCCTGCATCTCAAGTTTGATTTTTACGCCTTTTTCTTCCTCGAATTCGGCAACATATTTTTTCATTGCAAGTCGCACGGCCGATCCATACGTGTCCGAATATTTCCACACAAGCACCCCGGCACGGATCACGCCGTCATCTTTGCCATTGTCATATAAACCACAGGAACATAGCGAAATTAGAATTACTGAAATAATAGAACATGCGAATATTCTTCTTATCATTTGAATCTCCTTTAATCACTTTCCCTTTATATAATAATTTTACAACATATGTAGTTATAAAAATAATGAAAAAAATCTTAATATAAAGTTAAATACAATTTTATATTTTCATATATTTAAAATTGAGTATTGAGTTAGAGTGCGCTTTAAGTTATATAATAAATTAGCTGATAAAAAATGTCTGAAGAAAGGGGTAATTAATATGCAGACTTTGACTATTACCAGTGGACCTGAAAATGTATCGAGGATCATTCTAGGATGTATGCGTATGCCGGCACTTTCGGCTGAGGATGCGGCAAAGATGATCGAGACAGCTTGTGAACTCGGAATAAATTACATCGATCACGCCACCTGCTATGGTGCAGGAGAAGCAGAGACAAGATTTGCTGAGGCAATGGCGCTTACGGATATTAAGCGTGAAGATCTTATAATCCAGTCCAAGTGCGGTATCAGAACAGACGAAAAGACTTTTGACTGGAGAAAGTCGAATATCATAGAGAGTGTCGACGGGATCTTAAAAAGACTGAAGACAGATTATCTTGATGTTCTTTTACTTCACAGACCGGATCTTTTATTTGACCCGGAGCAGGTGGCAGAGGCTTTTGACGAGCTTGAAGCAGCCGGAAAGGTGCGAACCTTCGGTGTCAGCAATACAATGCCGATGCAGATCGAGCTTTTGAAAAAGTTTGTTAAGCAGCCGCTTAAGATAAATCAGCTTCAGCTTTCTCTCGAGCAGTCACAGCTTATAGATCAGGATCTCTATATGAATAATAAGACCACGGAGATGTCTGTCATGAGAGATGGCGGAGCTCTTGACTACTGCAGACTTAATGACATAACGATCCAGGCATGGTCTCCTCTGCAGGTCGGAATGTTCAAGGGTAACTTTGTCGATAATCCTGAGTTCCCTGAGCTCAATGCGGTTCTTGGAAAGCTCGCTGAAAAATATGGAGTCACAAAAACAGCCATTGCCATTGCGTGGATACTTCGCCACCCGGCTAAGATGCAGGTAATAGCCGGAACCATGAATCCGGTTCACCTGACGGAGATGGTAGAAGCATGTAAGGTTGAGCTTACACATGAAGAGTGGTATGAGTTATATCTTTCTTCAGGAAAATTTTTACCGTAATAGCCTGATTGAGTAGAGGACTTCGCCTGGTTCTTTCGAGCTTAGTACGAGCAATACAAGTTTGTTTTCGCCGGTTGCGTTGTTCGGCTTATCTGTTTCCAACGAGGGACGCTCTCGCTGCAAGTGAAAAATCGCAGCGGTACTAGTTCCGCAAAATACGCGGAACAAGGACCGGCGTTTTTCATGACCCCTCTTTTGGAAACAGATAATCCTCGCAACTCACTTTTCACTGACAGTCATTTGTTTTGAGAATTATACTGATAAATTATCGATAAGTGATAATCAATAATGTCAACCGAAGCCGCGAACCTCAAATGTACCTAAAGAGGATTGTGCGAGACGCCGGCACTTATGCCGCGTTTTTTGCGGGCATTATCTACCGCTGCGTCGGAGCCCAAAGCGAGAGCGTTCCTCGTAGGTACTTTGAGGCGAACGGCGCAACAGGCGAAATCTCAAGCCCAAAGATAAATTGTATTATGCGATTATAATGAAACCGCTTTCAGCCTATGATATAGCATATAAATGGGCTGTGTCAAGCATTCGAGAAGAATTTACGGTTATTTTAAAGAAAGCACAAAATCCAACTATAATATTTAAACAAAATATATAGAGCAAATTCATTCATTCCTAACAAAAATAAATAATAGAATTTATATTTATTGACCGATTTTGGGTATAAATGTATAATGATTTATACATGAAAGCGGTTTCAAGGATTCGCGTTTTCTAATGAGAAACGGAATCACAATGGAGGAATTGAAACTGCGAAAGGAGAGTGTTTAATGAGAAGTTTTTGGAGAAAGAGCGTAACAGCGCTTCTTGCTGCTTCCATGACTGTTTCTACAGTTGTACCGAACGGTATCGTTACGGCTAATGCAGCAGAGACTGTTGACGCTACAGTCAAGTTGACTCCTGCTTCAGCGTCTGTATTTAATGACACTGATGGAGATGGACTTGGCGAATTCCAGGGATGGGGAACGTCCCTTTGCTGGTGGGCAAACAGAATCGGTTACAGCGATAAGTTGACCGAAAAGGCAGCCGACGCCTTTTATGGTGATGGCGGACTGAGAATGAATATCGGCCGTTACAACATTGGTGGCGGCGATAATGTTGGAGAGATCGAAGAGGTTTCAGAGAATGAAAATGCTGATATTTATGATCTTAGTTCTGATATTCTTCCGACTTTCAGCGGAAGCAGTATGAAAATCTCATCCAGCAGCAGCTATTCATCAGCAACATATAGTCAGTCTGATGCAGATTTTGGCATTACAGCCGGAAATACTGTAGGCACGATACAGACGATAGGCTGGATCAATGCGCTAAATGCTGATGCAGGTTCCGGCGGAAATCTTCACTACACTATTCCAGTTGAAAAAAGCGGAAAATATACTATAAAAATGCTTTTCACCCTTGCAGGCAGCAACAGCAGAGGCGTAAGCATGCAGGTTACAAATGACGGTACGGACTCTGAGAATAAAATGGAGACCACAAACACTTATACCGTTGAAGCTGATGATGTAAACAGCGATATTATAGCAAGCTCAGGCAATAATAATATCTATAGAGTTACTTTTACTGATGTTGAGCTGGCAGAAGGTGATAACAAGATTGATATCGGAGGTGCCGGTTCTGACTGGTGTCTTGACTATATCAAAATGGCAGTTATAGAGTCCGGTAAAGAGGGAACTCTTCCGGAGACAAGCGATTTTTATCATGCAAGTCATATCACAAGATCTGATGCTGCAGTTCCGGGTTATGCAACAGATGTAACAAAGATAGATCTTGATGAGCATGATAAAGAATATTATGAGGATAATTTTGCAAGAGCTGATTTTGAATGCGGATATGCATGGAATTATGACTGGGATGCCGACAGCAATCAGTTTAATGTTCTTCTGGCTGCAGCTGAAAAGAGCGGAGAAGATTTCATTGCGGAAGCATTTTCAAATTCACCGCCGTATTTTATGACAGAAAGCGGATGCAGCTCGGGAAATATTGATGCAAATGAAGATAATTTAAGAGAGGATTCTTATACAGCATTTGCAACATATCTGGCTGATATCATCGCACATTGGAAAGAAGAAGGCATCGTTGATTTTGAAAGCGTAGATGCCATGAATGAGCCTTATACGGATTACTGGGGAGCATATTCGAATAAACAGGAA
>JAIKZC010000092.1 GCA_024682575.1 Lachnospiraceae bacterium
ACGCCGGCCTTATCTGCCAGCTCCTTTTGAGTCAGGGGATATGCCAGCCTATAGTCTTTAGCTCGTTTGGCCAGTTCAGAAAGGATGCCATTAACAAATAAATATTTCATATATAATCACCTCAGGTATATTATAAGCAAAACAAAGTTAATATGCAAGTACGCACATATTATTGGCGTAATTAGCACTTAACACGCAAGAATGCACATGTTACACAAAGGAGCGTAATTAAAAAGAGCATTTATAACCAATAAGGAATATAGATGCTCTTTTGTTTGATTATATAGTTTGATTACATGTAATCAAACTATTTTCCGCTTAATATAAGGCTTTATTGGCATTTGTTATAAAGAAAACCTTCTGTTCGCCATAGGCGAAAACCCATAGGCTTGCCTATGGGATGAAGCCTTTTTAACTGTATTGATGCCATCCGCCTGTATGAATTACCCTGCCAACATTATTTACCGACACGGGATTCCTCTCATTAAGAGCAATTCTTGTCCCGTTGCTGATGATGCCTTTTACTGTATATTTGACACCATCCACATATACTATGTCATGAGGTCTGTAGTTATAATGCTGCTTCCGGACAACAGTCTTACCTTTAGTCAGTTTCTGACCATGGTAGATTCTCAGGTTTTCCGGGTTGTTGCGTGGGATATTGCGGTTTATGCGGTTACAGCCCAGCGCCTTACCGGGCTTCTTACTGCCGTCACGGATATCTACGTATTTCGCGTCATAGAATTTACTCAGAATACGGTTGTTCCTGCGAAGTTTTTGGAAACACTGTTCTCGGCATCTGTGTTTCGGATGGAAGCTGCCGATACAGTAGGCATCATTGGCATGGGTCTTTCCTATATGTAGGTTTCTCCGCGCCAACTTTGTCGCTGCTCCATAGGTCATGTGTACTTCCATACCGGGTGCCACTGCCTTCAGTTTCTCCAACATGTTGAAGCGGACGGATGTCATGAAGCTCGCTTCCTTAAAACCGGCAAGCTTTGGCTTGAGCCCAAACAGTTTTCCACCCGGCTGATGGTTTGCAGAAGTATGACAGAGTTCGCATACAGTCCCAAGGTTTGACATACGGTTGCTGCGGTCGGGTTTCTCCTTCCAGTAGCCCAGATGGTGAAGATGAAGCACTGCCCCGTCTTTAAACGCTGAACGGTCGCAGATTATGCATGTGTAGTTGTCCCTTGCAAAAACGGCTTCCCTGAGGGTCGCGAATCCATACTGCTCACCATGCTGGTAATCAGTTCCTTCCGGCAACGGCTTCCCTTCGGCAAGTGCTTTCAGTACCTGCGTGTCAAACATCCCCATCTCGAAATATGCTGACGTTATGGGTATGACCTCGTTGTACTGCCTGAAGACTTCCGCCTGTGTGTCACGCCTGTTTCTCAGTGACGGGGCAAAACCGTCCCTTGCCACCATGCCCTTACGGTTGTTGAAACGAGGTTTTCTGTATCTCAGCCTGTTACGCCTTGTGCGCCTGTACTTCCGGCAGTCATTGTGCCTCTCGGTTTCATCCTTCAGCATGTCCCTCTGCTCATGTACCGCCTCATGTTTTTCCGAGCAGATTGAGATACCTACGTGCTGGTATCCTGTATCTGACTTGTATTCGACAGGCTGTGTATCACCGTTCTCCCTGTTCAGGAGCCGGATAGTAAATATAGGCCTGTACTTGTATATCTCGGCACGTCCTGACTTCAGTAGTCTCCGTGCCCTGTAATTACTTGTCGGCATCAGTCTGATGCCTGTACTACTTATGACAGCTACCATTCTGATACCTCCTAAACTGTTAGTTGCTGTTTATGTACTTACATACTCCCATGCACTATTCCGCGGATGACCGCCTTTACTGCATGGATTCTTCCCTTACGGGAGTGGTTCACATAGCCAATGTTAATACAGGTTTCCTGCCTTACGGCAGCCACCTCCGACTTCCCCTGTACCTCAGGGATGTTTACTCGGGTTCTCAGTGTCCGGAACTTGTGAAGCATTCCGGAGTGACTATGCATTCTGTATTAACGTAGTCCTAAAATGCAGTTTCCTCGCAGACTTGCATTACCGACTTAGGCTACTCACCAAGGGTTACAGGTTGCCCCGCAACCCCACAGGCTTGCCCGTGGGTATTAGTGAGACTATTTACCTTATATTCTACATTGAGTGATATGTCTTTTTCTCAAGAAAGATATTCGCCGCTGAATAGCATATATATAGCGTCTTCTAATTGCTGACAGCTTATATCAGATCTGTTTTTTACATAGTGTTTTGCGATCGTAGTGAGACCGGATGCTATAAAGTCGTTAGCCAGATCGGATTCCTTAAAATCGCAGGAACTAATATCAGAATCTTTATTTCTGCAGCAGTTAAAACTGGAATAGAGTGAGTCCTGCATCATATATATAATATTATTTTTTACAAGCAGATCTATGAAGTCACCTTTTTGAACTATAAAAGAAGAAAATCCCTTGCTGAGTTCTTTTAATGTGGGACGACCGCAGCAATTACATTCTTCACTGGGATTAAATGAATATTCTTTTGAAAGTATAAATGAAACTATATTTTCCTTTGAAGAGAAGAGTGAATAAAATGTCTGGCGGGATACACCGGATTTTTTGCATATTTCACTTGCAGTAATTTTTGAATATTCTTTTTCTTTTAGAAGTTCATAAAAGCCTTCCGCGATATTTTTTTGTGAACATAGGGCGGTTTTATTAGATCCTTGATACATATATCTGCTCCATAAATAAAAAAATTAAAATAAGATTGACAAGTGTCAATGTTGGTGTTAATATCTATACATATCTTAGACAATTGTAAAGGTTTTGTAAAGCGTTCAATTTTGATCAGCTTTTTTTTTACAGAGGCATTAGCACTCGGTAACAACGAGTGATAACAAAAGGACAAGGAGGAAAGCTATGGTAGTAGTTCCGGTATACAATAAACAGCTTATTGCTGAGGGTAATCTTTATTTTCAGACTGAAGAATTTAAGAATCTTGGCGGCAGGGCCGTTCAGGGAGAAAAAGTTGTTCTCCTTCAGAATAAAAAATGGCAGAAAAGAAACGAAATAACGGAAGATAATTTTTATCCTATAGGTGTTTCCGGTATCATAAGTGAAATAGATTCTGATGGATATATTGTAGTAAAGGTAAACAACAGGGTAAACCTGGATGAAATATCTGTTGATTCAATGCACAATATTGAATTAAGTATTTCACGCAGACCGGATACAGAGCTGATAGATCCTGACAGAGAAAATATTGTTCTTACCAGGCTTAAGGAAGAAGCTAAAGAACTGGCATCGAGATTTCAGTATGCAGGATTTTTCAGTAAATTTATTGACAGCATGAAAAATGTAGGTGAGCTTACAGCAGCTCTTTCTTACTGGATGAAGAACAGCAATGATGATAAATATAATATGCTGGCAGAAGATAGTGCTGTCAGACGTATGGAGTTAATGGAAAAGGCTGTTATTGAATTTATTGAGGTTGCTAAAGTTACTACAGATGCAGCATCTGCACAGGAGCAGGAATATAAGGATATGTATCGTGAATCTGCGATTAAAAAGCAGATCGAATACCTGCAGAAAGAATTGGAAGAGATGCATCCTGAGAATCTTACGGATATTCAGAAATTTGAAAAGAAGATTTCTGAATCCGGAATGAATGAAGATGCAGAAAAGGAAGCAAGAAAGGTCTTAAACAGGCTTAAGCAGGAAGGAAAGAACAGTCCGGAGACCGGAATCCTTTATGATTATCTTGATTTTGTGACAGGACTTTCTTGGAAAAAACAGGAGGCAGAATTTATTGATCTTTCAGAAGCTGAGAAGATTCTTGATGATGAGCATTATGGTCTTGAAAAAGTAAAAAAACGTGTTATACAGCAGATTGCAGTAATGAACTTAAAAAGGAAGCAGTCAGGTTCAATACTTCTTTTCGTAGGTGCACCGGGAACCGGTAAGACAAGTATAGGAAAGAGCATTGCGAAGAGTCTTGGAAGGGAATATGTACGCGTAAGTCTTGGCGGAATCAGGGATGAAGCAGATATAAGAGGGCACCGTCGTACATATATTGGAGCTATGCCGGGAAGAATAATGGATGCCATAAACAAATCCGGAGTAACTAATCCTGTTATGGTGCTTGATGAAATAGACAAGCTTTCGCAGTCTTATAACGGAGATCCGGCAAGCGCACTCCTGGAGGTTCTCGATCCGGAGCAGAATAATACATTTACCGATCATTATATGAACGTTCCTTATGATCTATCGGATGTAATGTTTATATGTACCGCAAACAGTATAGATACAATACCGGAACCGTTGCTGAACAGAATGGAAGTAATCAACTTTACCGGCTATACTCCGGATGAAAAACTTAAGATTGCCAGAAAGCATCTTTTGCCGAAATCGATGGCTGCTATGGGAATTTCAGATGATATGCTGGAAGTTCCGGATTCAGTTTTGGAGACAATTATCGAAGAGTATACAAGAGAGGCCGGTGTAAGAGGTCTGAGAAAGAGAATTGATTCTCTATGTCGTGGAGCTGCAGTGCTGCTTTCAAAGGAAAATGGACAGAAGGTGACTATCAGTAAAGAACAGCTTAGAAATGAACTTGATATGAGACCGGTACATAGAGAGGCTGTGCCTGAAAAACAAAAAGCAGGTGTTGTAACAGGTCTGGCCTGGACAGCTGTTGGCGGAGAAATACTGTACATCGAAACATTATTTACCAAGGGTAAGGGCAATATTATAATTACCGGTAAACTTGGTGATGTTATGAAAGAATCAGCCCGCATAGCTGTAAGTCTTGTGAAATCTATTTTCCCGGATAAAGCATCTTTATTTGAAGAAAATGATCTTCACATACATGTTCCCGATGGGGCTGTTCCCAAGGATGGTCCATCTGCAGGAATAACAATGACGACAGCAATAGCTTCACTTGTAACCGGAAATGATGTTGATCCTAAGATAGCAATGACAGGCGAGGTTTCTCTCAGAGGTCTCGTAATGCCGATAGGAGGACTTCCGGAAAAACTTATGGCAGCAATGAGAAGCGGAGTTAAAACTGTATTTATCCCTTCTGAAAATGAGCAGGATCTGATCGATGTTGCAGATGAGGTAAAAGAAAATCTTGAGATAATTCCGGTTAAAGATGTGGCAGAGGTCTTGGAAAGAACAGCTGTCTTATCAAAAGAATGTCTTAAATTTGCCGTATAAGGATTTATTATAAGTCAATTTTTAATTATAAAAAAAGCAGGAATTCAGAAATATATTTGGAGCCCTGCTTTTTTTAATTTATATATAAATTAATTGCCTGCAAGCAAATATTGTTGTACAATTTCTACAAAAGAAGTCTCAATAAAGGGAGGGAAAAGCTTATGATGAAGTATTTACAAAAGATAGGAAAATCTTTGATGCTTCCTGTTGCATGTCTTCCTGCTGCAGGTGTTCTTTATGGTATTGGATACTGGATCGACCCGACAGGATGGGGAGCGAATAGTATTGTTGCTGCCTTTTGCATCAAGGCTGCTTCAGCTATTATCGATCAAATCCCAATTTTGTTTGCGATTGGTGTTTCTGTTGGAATGGCAAAGGACAAAGATGGAACATCAGGACTTGCCGGACTCGTTTCGTTTTTGATGATAACAACACTTCTTTCAACAGGAGCAGTTGCAATGTATACAGGTGTTGAGGCTGATGCCGTTCCTGCCGCTTTTGGAAAAATCCAAAATGCATTTATAGGTATATTGGCAGGTATCATTGGTTCATCGTGTTATAATAAATTCAAAGATACACAGCTTCCTGACTGGCTTGCATTTTTCAGTGGTAAGAGATGTGTTGCTATAATCACATCTATCGTTTCTATTTTCGTTTCGGCAGTTTTATTTTTTGTATGGCCGCTTATTTATAACCTCCTTGTAATGTTTGGAGAGTCTATAGTAGGTCTTGGACCTATAGGCGCAGGTATTTATCTTATGCTCAATCGGGCACTTATTCCATTTGGACTGCATCATGCACTTAATGCTGTATTTTGGTTTGATACGGCCGGTATTAATGATCTCGGAAATTTCTGGGCAGGAACCGGTACGCTTGGAACAACAGGCATGTATATGACAGGATTTTTCCCGATAATGATGTTTGGATTGCCTGCTGGAGCACTTGCAATGTATCATACGGCAAAGACTACACGTAAAAAGGTGACAGCCAGCCTTTTGTTAGCAGGAGCACTTGCTTCTTTCTTTACAGGTATAACAGAGCCATTGGAATTTTCTTTTATGTTTCTTGCACCGGGGCTTTATATAATTCATGCCGTACTCACCGGTATATCTGCAGTTGTATGTACGCTTCTTCCGGTGCGCTGCGGATTTAATTTCAGTGCGGGTCTTGTTGATTATATCTTAAGCTTTAAGGCTCCTATGGCACAAAATCCGATCCTTATGATTCCTATAGGACTGGTATTTGCTTTGATTTACTATTTCCTCTTTAAGGCAGTTATACTTAAATTTGATCTAAAGACTCCGGGTCGTGAGGATGACGATACAGAAGAGGCAGAATTGAATATAAAGCTTGCAGACAGTAATTATTCAAAGATGGCTGAAATAATCCTTGCAGGACTTGGAGGAAAAGAGAACTTAAAGGAATACGATTATTGTGCTACAAGAGTAAGAGTTGAGGTTGCTGATTATACTCTTGTCGATGAAAAGAAAATCAAATCTGCCGGTGTTCCCGGAGTAATTAGACCATCAAAAACATCCGTACAGGTAATAGTTGGGCCTAAGGTTCAATTTGTCTATGATGAAATAAAGAAAATGATCTAACTGGGAATATGGCTTAGAATTTGGAGATAATTTATGCAAATTTATGTAACTAAAGATTATTTAGAAATGAGCAGAAAAGCGGCTAATATTATTTCTGCACAGATAATCCTAAAACCGGATTCAATATTGGGACTTGCTACCGGGTCATCACCCATAGGTGCGTATGATCAGCTTGTAGACTGGTATAAAAAGGGAGATTTGGATTTTTCTCGGGTAACTACGGTAAATTTAGATGAGTATAAGGGGCTGGGTATGGAAAACCATCAAAGCTATTGCTATTTTATGTATGAGCATCTATTTAGTAAGGTAAATATAGACCCTGCCAATACTCACCTGCCGGATGGAAAAAACGATGATCCGGATGATGCATGTTCTAAATATAATGATCTTTTATCAAATCTTGGCAGACAGGATTTACAGCTGCTTGGACTGGGGCGTAATGGACACATTGGATTTAATGAACCAGACAATATTTTTGATAAAGATGTTCATTGCGTATCATTGACAAACAGCACAATAGAAGCTAACAAGCGATTTTTCGAGGTCGGTGAAGAGGTGCCCTCTTATGCCTATACAATGGGGATAAGATCGATATTAAGAGCAAAAAAGATTCTTGTCATAGCGTCAGGTGAGGATAAAGCTGATGCTGTAAATAAGGCATTTTTCGGACCTGTGACACCGCTTTTGCCGGCATCGATCCTACAGCTTCATAATGATGTTACGCTTGTTGTAGATGAAGCTGCTTTTAAGAATTGCAATAATGAGGTATTTTCGGATGAACTACAAATTTACAGGCGCTAAAGTCTTTGGCACTGATTACAAATTTTCCGACAGGGATATTTATGTTTCAAACAGGTTTTTTTCTGATTCTTTAAAGGAATATGAAGAATTAAAGCTTGATGGCTTGTATCTCATTCCCGGGCTGACAGACATTCATTTTCATGGTTGTATGGGACATGATTTTTGTGAAGGAAAAACAGAAACCATAGCTATTATGGCAAAATATGAAGAGTCACAGGGAATTACAAGCATCTGTCCCGCAACCATGACTTATTCAGAAGAAATTTTAAGAGAAATAATGAAGGCTGCAGCAGAATATCAAACTGATGAAGGCGCAGAACTGGTTGGGATAAATATGGAGGGCCCTTTTATTTCATATGAGAAAAAAGGTGCCCAGAATCCGGCATATATTCAGAAACCCGATATTGAAATGTTCAGGCGTCTTCAGAAAGAAGCGTCAGGTTTAATAAAACTTATTGCACTTGCACCTGAAGTTGAAGGAGCAGATGATTTTATCTCTGAACTAAAAAATGAAGTTGTTATTTCACTGGCACACACAAATGCAGACTACGATAGAGCGATCCAGGTTTTTAATGAGGGAATTAATCATGTAACACATCTTTATAATGCAATGCGTCCATTAAATCATCGGGATCCAAACCCGTATTTTGCAGCAGCTGATTGTGACAATGTTGAGGTAGAGATCATAGCTGATGGCATACATGTACACCCGGCCGTAGTAAGAAATACTTTAAGGACTTTAGGGGATGACAGAGTAATATTTATCAGTGATACGATGGAAGCTGTCGGTATGAAAGATGGAAAATATCAACTTGGAGGTCAGGCTGTAAATAAAAAGGGAAATCTGGCAACTCTTGAAGATGGGACAATAGCAGGAAGCGCTACAAATCTTATGGACTGTATGAAGACTGCCGTTAAAAAAATGAATATTCCACTTGAGACAGCTGTAAAATGTGCAGCTGTAAATCCGGCCAGGTCAATCGGGATATATGACAGATATGGCAGTATCGAAAATGGAAAGGTTGCAAATGCTGTTGCTCTCGATGAGGATCTTAATATAAAGATGGTGATCAATCGTGGTAAAATAGTAATAAATAACATATAAGATATATCTTTGAAAGGAGATTTTATGAATGCAGAGAATATAGATGTATTTACTCAGAATAGTATCAGGATCAGAACTGATGACAAGAAAATTTATATTGATCCGTTTCAGATGAAGGAATCTCCTTCAGATGCAGATTTTATACTGATAACACATGATCATTATGACCATTTTTCGCCTGAGGATATTGAAAAGGTTACAAATGGTAAATCAGTGTTGGTCGTACCGGAAAAAATGTCTGAAAAGGCAGAAGAGGTTAAAAAGCTGGTAGGTAAAATTGTAACAGTAAGGGCAGATAATTCATATGATATTGATGGACTGTCATTCGTAACAATTCCGGCTTATAATCTCTTAAAGCCTTTTCATTCAAAATCTGCGGGATGGATTGGCTACATATTAAATCTTGACGGGAAACGTATCTATATTGCCGGAGATACGGATGCTACAAAGGAAGCAAAATCTGTAAAATGTGATATTGCACTTGTACCGATCGGAGGTACATATACAATGGATCCGAAAAAAGCAGCAGAACTTATAAATATAATACGACCGGAAACAGCGATACCGGTCCATTATGGAACTATAGTCGGAAATCCGAAGGATGCAGATAAGTTTATAGAATATGTTGATAATTCTATAAATGTAGAGATCAAGATAAAATGAGGAGAATTACTATGCAGAAAGGCAATGTTCTTGTCATCGGAAATTCCGGGGTAGGAAAATCTACACTTATAAATGCAGTATTAGGTTGGGACGCTAAGAAAAAGGCAATAACAGGCAGAGGAATATCCGGGGTAACAAAAGATCTTGAGATTTATGAGAATAATGGTATTTCTTTCCGGCTTATTGATACAATAGGTTTTGAACCCGGATTTTTTAAAGAAAGAAACGCTGTAAATGCAGTCAGAAAATGGTCAAGGAATGCAGCAAAGGATGGGAGAGAAGACAGTAGAATCAATCTTATCTGGTTTTGTGTTGATGGAACTTCGGCAAAACTTTTTCCAAAAACAATAGATTCTCTTATGAACGCAACCAGTATTTGGAAAAATGTACCTATAATAGTTGTTATTACGAAATCATATTCTGAGCCTGACCGCGAAGAAAACAAAAAAATGATCCGTATGGCATTTGCATCAAAAAAGAAATACAGAGACAGATTGAATGATATAATCCCTGTAGTAGCGGAACCTTATATAATAAAAGAGGGAATATATGCTGCACCTGAGGGAATAACAGAACTTATAGCGCTTACCAATAATCTTATGCCGGAAGGGTTTAAGGCAGCAGAGCAGGATGTTATAAATTATAATCTGATCAGAAAAAGAGCATTGTCTCAGACGGTCATAACTGTTGCAAGTTTAGCTGGGATAACCGTTGGAGGGGTTTCACTTCCTGTTGCTGACGGGGTTATTCTTGCGCCGACGGAAACGCTTGAGATAGAGTCCATCGCAAAAATATGGGGAATAAAAAAAGACAAGATGCATGAAGAGCTTTTTAATACCATACTTGAAGTTGGAACTGTCGGAGCTGCCGGCAAATTGATAGCATCCGGTCTTAAGGCCGTTCCGGGAATAAACATAGGAGCTGCAGTAATAAATGCATTTATAGCAGGAACTGTTATTTTTGCATTAGGACAGGGATCAAGCTATATATTTGAGCAGATATATACGGGAAAGAAGTCTGCTTCGGATCTGGACTGGGTTAAATCTGTTATAGAGAAAAATATTACAAAATCTTCTATGGAAACATTGGCAGAGGCTATAAAGAATATTCCAAAGAACGCAGGAACCAGGGAAATTCTTGAGATAATAGCAAAGACATTCTTAAAAAAATGATCATATAAAAAGAAAGAGAGGAAATTTCATGGAAAGAGTAGTTAAGTTCTTAAAGGACGCAGAAACTTATTATCTTGCAACAGTTGAGGGAGATCAGCCGAGAGTTAGACCTTTCGGTACGGCACATATTTTTGAAGGTAAGCTTTATATCCAGACGGGTAAAGTAAAGGACGTTTCAAAGCAGATCCACGCAAATCCTAAGGTTGAGATTTGCGCTTTTAATAAGGGTGAATGGCTTAGGGTTGCCGGTGAACTTGTGGAAGATGACAGAAATGAAGCTCGCCAGTCTATGTTAGATGCTTATCCGTCATTACAGAAGATGTACAAAGCTGATGATGGAAATACAGAAGTATTCTACTTTAAGAATGCGACTGCAACGTTTAGTTCATTTACACATGAACCGGAAACAATCAATTTTTAAGAACAAGAGGATTAAGCCCCATCGTTATTTTCATAACGGTGGGGCTATTTTTTATGATTTTGAAATAAGAAAAACTTATCACCGACGATAAAAACTAATGATTTTTCAAATCTGCTGACTGATGCTAGGATATTTACAACAAAAATAAACGAAATAAGACCAAATAAAAATAGAAAAGGAGATTATGAAAATATGAGTGATTACAGATTTGAAACATTACAGTTACATGTTGGACAGGAAGAAGCAGATCCGGCTACAGACTCAAGAGCTGTACCGATTTATCAGACAACGTCTTATGTTTTTCATAACAGCAAACATGCGGCAGACAGATTTGGTCTTGCAGATGCAGGAAATATATATGGAAGACTGACAAATTCTACTCAGGATGTTTTAGAGAAAAGACTGGCTGCATTAGAGGGAGGAACTGCAGCATTGGCATTGGCATCCGGTTCGGCAGCGATTACATATACTATAGAAGCGCTTGCGGCAAACGGTGGTCATATTGTTGCACAGAAGACAATTTACGGAGGCAGTTTTAATCTTTTGGAGCATACGCTTCCGCAATACGGAATTACTACAACATTTGTAGATGCACATAACCTTCAGGAATTAGAAGCAGCGATAGAGGATAATACAAGAGCAATCTATCTTGAAACTTTAGGAAATCCAAACAGCGATATTCCGGATATAGATGCAATTGCTGAGATCGCACATAAGCATGGACTTCCTGTTGTTGTTGACAATACATTTGGAACTCCATACCTGATCAGACCTATAGAGCATGGAGCTGATATAGTGGTACATTCTGCTACAAAATTTATAGGCGGTCATGGAACTACTCTTGGCGGAATTATTGTAGAGTCAGGAAAGTTTAACTGGAAAGAGAGTGGTAAATATCCGAATATAGCAGAGGCAAATCCAAGTTATCATGGAATATCATTTTACGATGCAGTAGGACCGGCAGCTTTCGTTACTTATATCAGGGCAATTCTTTTGAGAGATACAGGAGCAACGATTTCGCCATTTAATGCATTCCTTCTTTTACAAGGTGTAGAGACGCTTTCATTAAGAGTTGAAAGACATGCAGAAAATACAAAGAA
>JAIKZC010000094.1 GCA_024682575.1 Lachnospiraceae bacterium
ATCTTTGTATGATAGGCGGCTTTTGCAGACTCTCTTGCACTATCCTTAAGTCTATACGCCAAAGAACCGGTAAGAACTGCTGCGATGAGCATTATAACAAATGTTACAGAATAACCCGGTTCATAAGCATGAAAAGTGAATTGAGGTTCTGTAAAAAAATAATTGAAAAGCAAAACACTGCAAAGAGAACTGATCAGGCTGCAAAAATGACTTCTTGTAAGAACAGCGCTTAAGAGCACTCCGAAAATATATACTGTGATTATATTAGATTCCGTAAAGCCAAGGCTGCTGAAACAAAGTCCCAGCCCGGTTACCACGATCATTATTCCTGCCGTGATCAGAAGTTCTTTTCCCGTTGGAATTATCTGTCCCGCAAGTCTGTTGCTTCTGTTTTCCTTTATATTTGTCTTTGAATCCGGAATAATATATATATCTATATCAGGTACAGTTGAGATCAACTGGTCAGTTATATTCTGCTTTTCCCAAAAGCGATATCTCTTCGTATTAGTTCTTCCTATAACTATCTTAGTTACTCCGGAGATCCTTGCAAATTCTGCGATCTGAAAAGATATATTTTCACCAATGACCGTTGCTATCGCAGCTCCCAGATCTTCCGCATACCTGATATTATTCTGTAATCTCCTCTGATCCTCTGGCTGAAGGAGATTCTCCTGCGATTTAGAAACATAAAGTGCAGTAAACTGAGCATGAAACGCTGCTGCAAGTTTGGCAGACTCATCGATTATTTTTCTATTTGTCGGTGACGGAGACAGACAGACCAGGACATGCTCCGCCCCTTCTCCGGGCATAATATGATTCTGACTCATTATACTTTCCTCTTCTTTTTTCTCATTATAACACCGGATCATACAGTCATATCACAAATCTGTCACCGCCGTCACTACACTCTTCTGCTCTCAGTATTATTTCAAAATCCGGATGATTCTGTCTGAATTTAAATATCTCTTTATCAATTTCCATTAAAGGCAGATTTCCGGACAATCTGACAGATGAAGGTTCTTTTATTTTAACCTCCTTTATCCTATATCTGTTATTTTCATATAAAAACTTATCAACTGATTTCATAATATAAAAGCCAAATAAAATTACCGGGATAATTGCTATAATAACTACTATATTTTCCAATTTAATCCCCCCATTCATATATGAAAACATTTTTGGATCGCTTTATGCTCACCAAGGACTAATAGTGTCTGATTTTCATTAAAAATATACTCCGGTTTAAGAGTTAAATTCATGGCTCCGTTTTCCTTGATCGCCATTATATTAATGCCATACTTCTGCCTGATATCCACCTCCCGTATGCTTTTTCCAACCCAGCTTTTCGGCAGCTTAACCTCAAAGATCGCATGATTGTCATCTAATTTAATGTAATCCATTATGTGATTAGATGTATATCGGATTGCTGTCCATTTTGCAATCTGCTTTTCAGGATTAACAACCTCATCTGCTCCGTTTCTTAAAAGAAATTTTGCCTGAACCTCACGATTTGCTCTCGATACTACCATTCTACCGCCAAGCTCTTTTAACAAAGATGTAGTTTCAAGTGAACTTTGAAAGTCATTTCCTATGGTTTCTATACAAACATCGAAATTATTAATTCCAAGAGAAGAAAGGAAAGCCTCATTTGTGCTGTCACCGATAAGGGCATTTGTAACATAAGGAAGAGCCGCATTCACCCTGTCCTCATTTTTATCAATCGCCATAACCTGATGGCCAAGCTCACGAACCTGTTTTGCGATCAGTATCCCAAAGTTACCCAGACCGATCAATAATACTGATTTCATGGCTTATCTCCTTCCTATCCTACTGTTATATTTTCAATAGGATATTTTGAACTACTGATATCCTTATATGAAAATGCTGCATAAATGATGGTCAATCCACCGACTCTTCCAAAAAACATAAGCAATACCAGAATAAGAGCCGATATCGGTGAAAGTGACGGTGTTATCCCAAGAGATAATCCTACAGTTCCAATCGCTGAAAATGTTTCGAACATACAACTATACATCGGTAAACCTTCCACTATGCTGATCACTATAGCAGACAACATTGCAAAGCTTACATACATAAACAAAACCGTAGAAGCATTTTTTACAATAGCATCATCAATCCTTCTGCCATAACAATTTGCATTATTTCGTTTCTTAAATACCGCAATCGCATTTGCAAATAGTACTGCTATTGTAGTAGTCTTCATACCTCCGGCAGTAGACCCGGGCGAACCACCTACCAGCATCAGAAGCATTATAATGCTTCGCCCCGCATCTGACATATGGTTCAGATTGGCTGTATTAAATCCTGCCGTTCTCGGTGTAATTGCCTGAAAGACAGACATACAGGTTCTTCTTCCGGGATCTTCTCCTGAAAAATCAAAAATAAAGAAAAACAGCGCAGGAACTATAATTAATATCGCACTGGTAACAATTATTACCTTGGTCTGCATCCTGTATTCTTCGAAATGATTTTTCTTATTAATAACATCGTTCCATGTTAAAAATCCAATTCCGCCTATCACGATCAATGCACATATCACAAAGGTTAAATAAGCGTTATCTGCAAAAAATGTTAAAGAACTATATGCTCCTGTCCTACTGCCCATCAGATCAAAGCCGGCATTACAAAAGGCTGAAATTGAATGAAAAAGAGACATCCATATTCCAACTACTCCATATTTAGCTACAAATACCGGCAAAAGCAATATTGCTCCGATCCCCTCAACTACAAAAGTGACTATAAAGATCAACCTGGTAAGCTTCACCATACCTCCTACCTGAGGTGCTGACAAAGCATTCTGCATAGTCTGTCTCTGCATAAGGCTGATTTTTCTGCCAGCCAGCATTGTAAGAAAAGATGCAACCGTTACAACTCCCAATCCTCCTATTTGAATCATTATCAAAATAACTGCCTGCCCAAAATATGACCAATAGGATGCTGTGTCAAATACAACCAGTCCTGTCACGCATACAGCTGATGTAGCCGTAAACAATGTCTTATCAAAATTTGTTACCACTCCGCTTTGAGTTGAGACAGGAAGCATCAACAGTAATGCTCCCAGCAATATCAATCCCGCAAATCCCAAAATGATAATCTGAAAAGATGATAATTTATCTCTGATTCTCATATGTC
>JAIKZC010000141.1 GCA_024682575.1 Lachnospiraceae bacterium
TAAAGAAATCGAGAGGCAGTTAAAGAGACGCCAGTGGGGCGAGGTTATCAGACTTGAAGTAGAAAATACCATGGATCCGGGACTGCTCGAGATAATAAAAAGAGAAGTTGAAGTGGGAGACACTGATATTTATTATATAAACGGTCCTCTGGATCTGACTTTTCTTATGAAAATGACGGGAATTGACGGTTTTGATAACCTTAAACATCCTAAATGGATCCCGCAGAAGTCCAAGTACATGAATGATGATGATATATTCAGCCAGATCAGGGATCATGATATTCTTCTTTCGCATCCTTATGACAGTTTTGAGCCTGTAATGGATCTTATCAGGACAGCTGCCAGAGATAAGGATGTACTTGCTATCAAGATGACTCTTTACAGGGTCAGTGGAAATTCGCCGATCATTGCAGCGCTTGCACAGGCAGCGGAAAACGGAAAACAGGTTTCTGTTCTTGTTGAGCTTAAGGCGAGATTTGATGAGGAGCATAATATAACCTGGGCCAAGATGCTTGAAAAAGCAGGCTGCCATGTTATTTACGGACTGGTTGGACTCAAGACACATTCAAAGATCGCACTTGTGGTCAGAAGAGAGGAAGAAGGGATCAGAAGGTATGTCCATCTGGGTACCGGAAACTACAATGATTCCACAGCAAAGCTTTATACTGATATGGGACTTTTAACCTGTTCAGTACCGATAGGCGAGGATGCTACGGCTGTATTTAATATGCTTTCAGGTTATTCGGAGCCAATCTCATGGAACAAACTTCTGCTGGCACCTTTATGGCTCAAGGACAGATTTATTTATCTCATTGACCGCGAGGCGGAAAATGCCAGAAATGGCAGAGAAGCTCATATCATAGCTAAAATGAATTCGGTAAGTGATCCGGATATTATCGAGGCTTTATACAGGGCTTCGGCAGCGGGCGTTAAAATAGACCTGATCGTCAGAGGAATATGCTGCCTTAAGGTCGGTATCCCAGGCGTTTCTGAAAATATCACGGTACGCTCGATAGTTGGATTTTTCCTTGAGCACAGCAGAATTTTCTATTTCTTAAATGAGGGCAGAGAGGAATTTTATATGGGGTCTGCAGACTGGATGCCACGTAATCTTGACCGAAGAGTTGAGATCTGCTTCCCGGTTGAAAAGGCCGAACTCAGGGAGGATCTGAGGCATTTTCTTCAGACAGAACTTGACGATAATATAAAGGCTTCTGTATTACAGCCTGACGGTTCATATCTAAGACCTGCAAAGTATGGACATCCTGCTGTTAATTCGCAGCAGGTATTTATGGATGAAGCCAAAGCAGCAGCAAAAATAAGAAAGGAACTTCTTCCGGACAGAGTATTTGTCCCGGAAACGAAATACAATGATGAAAAAAGCAGCAATATTTGATCTTGACGGAACAGTAAGCAATACACTGGAGGCACTTGCATATTGCGGAAATAAGGCACTTGGGGATTTTTCTCTTTCACCTATTGAAAAAGAACATTATAAGGTTCTTGTAGGTGACGGTGCCTATACTTTGATAGAGAGAGCAGTAAAAGAGCATGGAAAAGATGATAAAGAGCTTATAGATAAGGTATATAAGCGTTACAGAGAGATTTTTGCAGTTGACTGTCTTTACAAGGCTCATCCGTATGAGGGGATCCCGGAACTGGTCGAAGAATTGAGGAAGAGAGGCCTTAAAACGGCAGTATTTTCGAATAAACCTCATGAAGAGGCAATTAAAACCATAAACGGGATCGGACTTTCCGGAAAATTTGATAAGATCCTCGGAGTCAGGGAAGGACTCAAGAAAAAACCATGTCCTGACGGGGCTTTGATGATAGCTGAAGAATTTGGCGTAAGTCCCGAGGAATGCATTTATCTTGGTGATACAAATACTGATATGAAAACAGGAAAATCAGCAGGAATGTTTACGATCGGAGTTCTCTGGGGATTCAGGGAAAGAGCTGAACTCGAGGAAAATCATGCCGACGCCATTATCTCACATCCTTCTGAAGCTCTATCATACATTGACTAATATATATCAGACTCTTGATTTTTAATCAGATTTATGCGAACATAATGTATTGCTTAAATAAATACGAAATAAATTGAAATAGAAGGAAAGGATTTTAAATGATCGCAGCAAATAATGTAACATACAGAGTTGGAAAGAAGGCACTTTTTGAAGAGGTTAACATTAAATTTACCGAGGGAAACTGCTATGGTCTTATCGGTGCGAACGGTGCCGGAAAATCTACCTTTCTGAAGATTCTTTCCGGAAGTCTTGAGACTACTTCAGGTGATATAGAAATAACTCCCGGTCAGAGACTTTCATTTTTGGAACAGGATCACTTCAAATATGATGAGTTTGATGTACTTGATACCGTAATTGCCGGAAATCAGAGACTTTACGATATCATGAAAGAAAAAGAAGCTATCTATGCAAAAGAAGATTTTTCCGATGAAGATGGAATAAGAGCTTCAGAGCTCGAGGGTGAATTTGCTGAAATGAACGGATGGGAAGCAGAATCTGACGCTGAATCCCTTCTTAACGGTCTTGGAATTGAGACTGAGTATCATCATGAGATCATGAAGAATCTCGATGGCTCAAAGAAGGTCAAGGTTCTCCTTGCCAGAGCCCTTTTCGGAAATCCGGATATTCTTCTTCTCGATGAGCCTACTAACCACCTTGATCTCAGTGCTATTGAGTGGCTTGAAGAGTTTTTGATCAATTTCCAGAATACGATCATTGTTGTATCCCATGACCGTTATTTCCTTAATAAGGTTTGTACGCATACAGCTGATATTGACTATGGAAAGATCACACTTTTCGCTGGAAACTACGATTTCTGGTATGAGTCCAGTCAGCTCATCATCCAGCAGAGAAAAGAAGCCAACAAGAAGAAGGAAGAGAAGATCAAAGAACTTCAGGAGTTCATTTCACGTTTCTCGGCTAACGCTTCAAAGTCAAAGCAGGCTACTTCAAGAAAGCGTGCCCTTGAAAAGATCGAACTTGATGATATGAAGCCTTCATCCAGAAAATATCCTTATGTTGATTTCAGACCGGACAGAGAGATTGGAAATGAGGTTCTTACAGTAGAGAAGCTTTCAAAGACGATCGATGGTGTTAAAGTTCTTGATAATATAAGCTTCACTCTTGGTCATGATGATAAGGTTGCTTTTGTTGGAGCAAATGAGAAGGCTGCAACAGTTCTTTTCCAGATTCTTATGGGTGAGATGGAACCTGATGAAGGAAATTATAAATGGGGTGTTACAACCTCACAGGCATATTTCCCTAAGGACTACAATAAGGAATTTGCCAATGAATATACGATAACAGAATGGCTTACCGGATATTCACCTGTTAAAGATGTTACTTATGTAAGAGGATTTCTTGGAAGAATGCTTTTCCCCGGTGAAGACGGAGTTAAGAAAGTCAGTGTTCTTTCAGGAGGAGAGAAGGTAAGATGCCTTCTTTCAAGAATGATGATCTCAGGCGCTAACTGCCTTGTACTTGATGAGCCTACAAATCATCTCGATATGGAATCGATCACTGCTTTGAATAATGGTCTTATCAAGTTTAAGGGTGTAGAGCTTTTCACATGTCACGATCATCAGTTTGTACAGACAACCGCAAACCGTATTATGGAAATCACAGATGAGGGCCAGCTTATAGACAAGATGACCACTTATGACGAATATCTCGAGTCTAATGTGTCAGCCAAGAAGTCAATTGTCTATGAAGCTGACAGAGAAGACGATGATGTATAATTTTAATATTGGTTTTCACTTTGTTGGTATTGCACTGCTTCTTATGCTTTTGTCCATGTCGGACTGGCATAAGACGGTGCGGACTGTATCTAATAAGGCATATCTTATGATGTTCGTAGAATCTTTTGCGAGCATTGTATTAGATATACTTTCTATACTATCGACTAATTTCAACCGCTTTTTACCAAACTGGGTAACACCGCTTATCTGCAGACTTTACCTGATTTCGCTGGTGGTTGTAGCGATGTCGATATTAAGATATGTTACGATCCAGTCACATCCTGAAGGTTTAAAATTCAAATATTTTTTCCATATAACAGAGGGAATAATGGTTCTCTTTTGTTTGGGTGTGTTTTTTAGTCCGATATATGCTTATTACGATCTGGCAAGCGTATATATCCTGGGTCTGTCCACTGAAATCTGTGCCGTTGGTGCGGTTTCATTTATGCTGGTTGCTATTGCTGAAACTTTTATCTTTTGGAATCTGATCCCGGACAGAAAGAGAAATGCGATTCTTTTCACTGCATGCGGCACACTTATCGTTGCTATTATTCAGGGTCTTTATCACGGCCTTGAACTTACAAGTCTTTATCTCGGAATGTCCATGGTTTATGTGTTTTTCAGCCTTGAAAATCCAAGGGATTATTTAGATAAGGATAGCGGTGCTTTTAACAAAATGGCATTTGAAGTGACTATGAAGGAAAAATTCAGGGATAATAAAAAATTTTCCGTAATAGTTATTCGCTTTTATGAGCTCAGATATCTTAGAAATCTTTTTGGCACAGAAAAATACAATAGTTTAAGAAAAAAAATAATATCATATCTGACTCATTTTGAAGCTTCCACTGCTTATATTTTAGGTGAACATGAAACAATTGTAATGTTTGAAAATCGCGATTCCTTTGAAACTGCCAGAAAGGAAATAGGCGAGCGTTTTAGAGTACCCTGGAACATAGAGGGCATATCTCTTGAAATAAAAAAATCAATGCTTATAATTCCTGAAGTCAACATTCCGGACAAGATAAAAGACTGCCGGCAGATGTTTGATTATTTTAGGGATAAATTAATGCGTGGACCGGTAGGAAATACTATATATGTGGGTATTACCGAAATGTCCGAAAAGAGAAAGAATGACAAGGTAAATGAGCTCCTTAAAGAAGCGCTTAAGGAGGACAGGGTAGCATCGAGTTATCAGCTTATCTATGATAAGTCAAGCGGAAAACCGGTTGCAGTGGAAACGCTTTTAAGGGTGCTTGACAATGGTACAAATGGAAATTATCTTGATAATAATGATATTTTCCATATGACTGAGCATGATGGTCTGATAAATGAAATTGCCGAGAAGCATTTTGAAAGCGTTTGTCAGATGATAAGGGAAGTTCACCCTGATAAGTATGGAATCAGAAGAGTTACAGTAAATCTTTCGGCTTTCCAATGTATGCAGAAAGATATGCCTAACTCGTTCATATACATCATGGAACGCTATGGTATACCGGCTACGTATTTCTGCTTTGAAATCTCCAGTGATGCACTTCAGGCCGGGGGCGTAGTCATAAGGCAGAATATTGCAAGGCTTACATCGGCAGGCTGTTCTGTACTCCTTGATCGTTTTGGTGAGCAGAACATGGACATTCGTATTTTCATTGATCTGCCTATATCAGGTGTCAAGATCGACTCAAGAGTTGTTTTTTCACTTTATGCAAATAATTATATGAAAAATGCAGTAGAGCTTATAGGAAAGATCGCCGGTGAGCTCTCAAAGAAATTTATAATATACGGAATAGAAGATGATAATATTTACAGGATGGTTTCTGATTTTGATTCCCAGATGGTTCAGGGTAATTATTTCTCGGGGTTAATGTCTGAGAGAGAATTTAAGAAATATCTTGAAAATAAGGAGGCTTGAATTGAGTTACGCAGATAAAGTATTTAAGGAAATGTGTGAAGACATTCTTACAAATGGTACTGATACCAGGGGTGAGAAAGTAAGGCCGCATTGGGAAGACGGTTCAAGCGCATATACAATAAAAAAATTCGGTGTTGTAAACCGCTATGATCTCTCAAAGGAGTTTCCTGCACTTACATTCAGAAAAGTAGGATTAAAGAATTGTGTTGATGAACTTCTATGGATATGGCAGAAAAAATCAAATAATATACATGATCTCAGATCTCATATCTGGGATTCATGGGCAGATGAGAATGGCAGCATTGGAAAAGCATATGGATATCAGATGGGCGTTAAGCATAAATATCGGGAAGGCTGGTTTGATCAGACAGACAGAGTGCTTTATGACCTGAAGAATAATCCTTTTTCACGCAGGATAATGACAAATATTTATAATCATCACGATCTTTCGGAAATGGGTCTTTATCCTTGCGCATATTCGATGACTTTCAATGTTACAGAAAGACCCGGAAGTGATAAGCTTGTACTTAATGCTATTCTTAATCAGCGTTCGCAGGATGTACTTACAGCAAATAACTGGAATGTGGTACAGTATGCAGTACTTGTGCATATGTTTGCGCAGGTTTCAAATATGGAAGTCGGTGAATTCGTTCACGTGATCGCAGATGCTCATATTTATGACCGTCATGTTGATATCATAAAAGAGCTTATCAGTCGTGAACAATATCCTGCTCCGGTTTTCAAACTTAACCCGGATATAAAAGATTTTTATGACTTTACGCCCGATGATGTTTCGCTTGAAAATTATCAGGCCGGTGAGCAGGTAAAAAATATTCCTGTTGCAGTCTGATCCCGTTGAAAGACGCTCAGACCGCTTAGAAAGCGGCAGACATTAAGAAACCTTGATTTTTAATAAAAAAGAATATATAATTTTGAAAGTGTGTTATTTTAAAAGCAGTTTCGTTTTCTGCAAAATATAAGAGAAAGGCGGTGATATTTATGGCAAATCAGGTTTTTGATAATAGCAGAATGTGTCCAAATTTCTGTTTCAATACGCCAGAGGACCTGTATAAAAGCCTTATAGATATTATTCATAAATATCATCCTTCAGATGATATTTCTCTTATTGAAAAGGCATACAGGGTTGCTTCGGAAGCACATAAGGATCAGCTTAGGAAAAGCGGAGAGCCGTATATCATCCATCCTTTGTGGACGGCGATCATACTTGCTGACCTGGAGATGGACAAGGAAACGATCGTTGCAGGACTTCTTCATGATGTTGTAGAAGATACCATTATGACGGTTGATGATCTTAAAGAGCAGTTTGGCGATGATGTTGCCCATCTTGTTGACGGAGTTACAAAGCTCAGCAAACTTAAATATCAGGGCGATAAAGTTGAATTTCAGGCGGATAACTTAAGGAAAATGTTCCTTGCCATGGCTAAGGATATCCGAGTTATTCTTATCAAACTGGCAGACCGTCTTCATAATATGAGGACGCTCAAATATCAGCCTCAGCCTAAACAGATCGAGATTGCAAGAGAAACTCTTGATATATATTCTCCGATAGCTCAGAGGCTTGGTATTTCAAAAATAAAGATTGAGCTTGATGATCTTTCACTTAAGTATCTCAAGCCTGATTTTTATTATGATCTTGCCGAAAAGATCGCTATCAGACGTTCGGAGCGCGAACAGTTTGTTGAAGATATCGTTAAAGAAGTTAAGGAAAAAATCAAAGAAGCAGGTATCGAGGGCAAGGTAAACGGACGAGTTAAACATTTCTTTTCTATTTATAAAAAAATGGTAAATCAGAACAAGACGCTTGATCAGATTTACGATCTTTTTGCGGTAAGGATAATTGTTAATTCTGTCAGGGACTGTTATGCTGCACTTGGTGTGATCCATGAAATGTATAAGCCTATTTCGGGACGTTTCAAGGATTATATTGCTATGCCGAAGATGAACAGATATCAGTCGCTTCATACGACGCTTATCAGTACCAACGGACAGCCTTTTGAAATACAGATACGTACGGCAGAGATGCATCGTGTTGCTGAATATGGTATCGCGGCGCATTGGAAATATAAGGAAGCATCTGACGGAAAGAAAGTCAGTGGAAATAATGAAGAGGCAAAGCTTACATGGCTCAGACAGATTCTTGAATGGCAGCAGAACATGTCTGATAATAAGGAGTTCATGAATCTTCTTAAGAGTGACTTAAACCTCTTTTCTGACTATGTTTACTGTTTTACTCCTTCCGGAGATGTTAAAAACTTACCTGCAGGTTCGACACCGATTGATTTTGCCTACAGCATTCATTCAGCTGTGGGTAATAAGATGGTCGGAGCCAGGGTTAACGGTAAGCTTGTAACTATTGATTATGTGGTTCAGAATGGTGACAGAGTTGAGATAATCACCAGCCAGAACTCAAACGGTCCAAGTCATGACTGGCTTAAAATCGTAAAGAGCAGTCAGGCCAGAACAAAGATCAATCAATGGTTTAAGAATGAATTAAAAGAAGACAACATAATTCGCGGAAAAGAAGCGTTTGCCGATTATTGCAAGGCACATTCTATTGTTATTTCTGATATTATGAAACCTGAATATATGGAAGCTGTGATGAGAAAGTATGGCTTCCGTGATTTTGATGCTGTCTATGCTGCAATCGGACATGGCGGACTTAAAGAAGGTCAGGTCATCAATAAAATGGTCGAAAGATATCAGAACGACCATAAAAAACAGATTACAGATGATGAGATATTAAACGGCATTGATTCCGCAAGCAGGAAAAATCTGGAAATCCGTAACCGCGGTGGTATAGTGGTTAAGGGAATAGCAGATGTTTCTGTACATTTTTCAAAATGCTGTAATCCTTTGCCGGGAGACGAAATAGTCGGCTATATAACAAGGGGACGCGGTGTTTCAATTCACAGAACAGACTGCGTCAATGTTATGAATATGAATGAGATTGACAGAAAACGCCTCATTGAGGCTGAGTGGCAGAAGAGCGAGGGCAAGAGCGAACAGTATCTTGCCGACATCGATATCTATGCTCATAACAGAAGCGGACTTATTGTTGATATTTCAAAGGTTTTCTCAGATCTTGGAATAGAAATAGAGTCTATGAACACCAGAACCAGCAAACAGGGTGTTGCGACCATTTCGCTTTCATTCAATATTCATAATACCGAAGAGCTTAGCGGTATAACGAAGAGGTTAAGGTCTGTTCAGAGCGTTGTGGATATTGAAAGGACTACAGGATGAAGTCAGAAGTCAGATATAAGGTTGTGGGACCGGTTGAGACCAACTGCTACCTTCTAATAAATACAGAAACAAAGCAGGCTGTGGTCATTGATCCGGGGCATAGTGGTGAATTTCTTGCTCAAAGGATTAAAGAACTAGGAGTAACTGTGGATACTGTTCTCCTTACTCATGGTCACTTTGACCATATAGGCGGAATTGATGCCATGCGTGAAATCATGGAAATTCATGTCATAGCAGGAGAAAATGAAAAAGGTCTGCTCGCAGATCCTGAGGCAAATTGTTCTCATTGGATCAGTGCCAATGGATTTTCTGTAAAGGTTGATCAGTTTGTCCGGGATGGAGAAATATTAAATATAGCCGGATTTGATATTAAGTGTATCGAAACTCCGGGACATACTGCCGGTGGTATGTGTTTTTACATAGAGTCTGAAAAGTTACTCTTTGCCGGAGATACACTTTTTTATCATTCGTTTGGCAGAACTGACCTGCCGACAGGTTCGTTATCGGATCTGATCAAATCGATAAAAAATAAGATCATGGTATTACCGGAGGACACACGGGTTTTGTGCGGACACGGGGAAGAAACAACGATCGCAGATGAGATCAAATATAATCCTGTTTTTGAGTATTGCAGCAGATAGGAAACAATAGATCGATTCTTGTTTATATGAGATATGCGGTAAGCGGCAAACAGGTCCGGAACGCAAGTTTGAAACGGACTGTTTGCCTGTTTTTTGGAATATATCAGCAATAAATCTTTTTAGGGAGAATTAGAGTATATGGCATTAATAAAAAAGCCTGTGACGGGAATGAAAGACATACTTCCCCGTGAGATGGAAATAAGAAATTATGTAATGGGTCTTGTACGTGAGACTTATGGGAGATTTGGATTCACCGAGATAGAGACACCTATCGTAGAGCATATCGAAAATCTTTGCTCAAATCAGGGCGGAGAGAACGAAAAGCTGATATTTAAGATATTAAAAAGAGGAGAAAAGCTCAATATCGCAGATGCAAAGGATTCCAATGATCTGAGCGATTCCGGTTTGAGATACGATCTTACGCTTCCTCTTTCCAGATATTATGCAAATCATTCGAATGAACTGCCTTCACCTTTTAAGGCACTTCAGATGGGAAGTGTATTCAGAGCTGACAGACCTCAGAAAGGTCGTTTCAGACAGTTTACACAGTGTGATATAGATATTCTCGGAGATGGAACAAATCTTGCAGAGACAGAGCTTGTTACAGCTACAACAACACTTCTCTCAAAAATCGGATTTAAGAATTTTACAGTTCGTATTTCTGACAGAAGATTTCTGAAAGGTATTGCTGCAAACTGCGGTTTTGCAGAGGAAAGCTGGGATACAGTATTTATCATTCTTGATAAGATGGATAAGATAGGTGCTGACGGTGTTAAGGAAGAACTTCTTAAAGCCGGTTTTGCTGAAGATTCAGTAAATAAATGCATAGAGCTTTTCAGTTCGGGAGAAGGCGATGTTGCCGAAATCGAGAACTTAAAGGAAAAGCTTGGAGATAATCTTCAGGAAGGTGCCGCAGAATCTCTTATAGCAATAATTAACAATGTTAATGCAGCCAAGTCCGGTGAATTTTCAATAAAATTTGATCCTACCCTTGTTAGAGGAATGTCCTATTATACAGGTACTATTTTTGAGATCGAAATAGCTGAATTTGGAAGTTCCATAGCCGGCGGCGGCAGATATGACGGAATGGTAGGCAAGTTTACAGGTAATAATGTTCCGGCATGCGGTTTTTCAATTGGTTTTGAAAGAATAATCACAATGCTTCTTGATGCTGATTTCAAGGTACCTGCAAGTGGAAATAAGATAGCTTTTCTTGTTGATAAGAAGCTTTCAGGTGAGGCTCTGAGTGATGTTATGAAAGAAGCTGCAAAGCTTAGAGCTGAAGGCAAAACTGTTCTTGTGTCGCAGATGATGAAGAACAAGAAGTTTCAGAAAGATAATCTGGAGAAGTCAGGTTATAGCGAAATAAAAGACTTTTACGCATAAAATTTAAGAATTAATTTTAAGGAGATGTAACAATCATGTTCCAATCGCGGACACATAACTGCAATGAGCTCAGACTGAGCGATGCAGGCAAGACAGTAACAATTTGCGGATACTTTGAGAATATCCGTAAGGTAAGTAAAAACCTTGGTTTCCTTGTGTTAAGAGATTTCTATGGTAAAACTCAGGTAGTTATCGAGACCGAAGATATGATGGAGATGATCAACGGACTTAACTGTGAGTCAACACTTCAGATCACAGGTGTCGTACGTGAGCGTTCTTCAAAGAACAGCGAGATGGCTACAGGAGAGATCGAAGTTTTACCTACAGAAATAAAGGTTCTTGGTAAATGTATTTATAATGAGCTTCCGTTTGAAATTAACCGTTCAAAAGAAGCTGATGAAAATGCAAGACTTAAGTATCGTTTCCTGGATTTAAGAAATCCTGCAGTAAAGGATAAGATCGTTCTCAGAAGTAAAATTGTTTCTGACTTACGTTCTTCAATGACAAACGAGGGATTTCTTGAGATAACAACACCTATTCTTACCTGTTCAAGCCCTGAGGGAGCAAGAGATTACCTTGTGCCTTCAAGACTTCACGAGGGTAAGTTTTATGCTCTTCCACAGGCTCCTCAGCAGTTTAAGCAGATTTTAATGGCTTCCGGAATTGACAGATATTTCCAGATCGCACCCTGCTTCAGAGATGAGGATGCCAGAGCTGACAGATCTCCGGGAGAGTTTTACCAGCTTGATATGGAAATGGCTTTTGCAAGTCAGGAAGATGTTTTTGAAGTTCTTGAAAGAGTTCTTCCTCCTGTATTTGCTAAATATGGCGTTTACAAGACAGCTTCATCCGCACCTTTTAAGAGGATCAAGTATCTTGATGCCCTTGAGAAGTATGGAACAGACAAACCTGACCTTCGCATAGATCTCGTTGCTGAGGATGTAACAGATGAGCTTGCTGGATGTGGATTTGAGCCTTTTGCAGAGGGAAATACGATCAAAGCGATCGTTGTATCAGGATTCAGCGGATCCAGAAAAGTTATAGATAAGATGATGGCTGATGCTGAAGTGATATCCGGAGGCAAAGGTTATTGGTTTAAGGTTGGCGAAGATGGAACTTTCGCCGGCGGTATTTCAAAATTCCTTGGTGAGGCACATGATGCACTTGTTTCTAAGCTTGGTCTCAAGGCTGGTGACTTTATCGCTCTTTCTGCAGGTAAGAAGAGTGCTGCGCAGAAAACAGCAGGAACTTTGATCAAGATCATCGGACCAAATGCAGAAGGTCATATGAAAAAAGACTGCTATGAATTCTGCTGGATAGTTGATTTCCCGATGTACGAAATCGGCGAAGAGTCAGGAGAACTTGAATTTTGTCATAATCCGTTCTCGATGCCTCAGGGTGGAATGGATGCTCTTAAGAATCAGGAGCCTCTTGATATTCTTGCATATCAGTATGATCTGGTCTGCAATGGCGTTGAACTTTCCAGTGGTGCTGTAAGAAATCATGATCCTGAGATCATGGTTGAGGCGTTCAGAATTGTCGGACTTGGCGAAGAAGATGTTAAGAAGAAATTCCCTGCCATGTATAATGCATTCTGTTATGGAGCACCGCCGCACGCAGGTATTGCACCTGGTGTAGACCGTATGGTAATGCTTATAGCCGGTGAAGAATCGATCAGAGAGATCATTCCTTTCCCTATGAATAAGAATGCACAGGATCTTATGATGGGCTCACCGTCAGAGGTCGAGCAGAAACAGCTTGATGATGTTCATATTGCAATCGTGAGATCAGAAAATGAGTAAAGAAGACGAGCAATTGATCACGTCGCAGGCTCTTTACGGTTATTCACATTATATTTACGGTGAAGCGTATTTTGGTTCCTGCAGGGGAATGAGATACAGACTGGCAAGAGAGCCACTTGAGGATGTCAGATTTGCACCTGAGGAAAAGCAGCAGGAGGGACAGTTTATGGTTACTGTCTGGCCCGAGCCGCTTTCCTATGAAAAGGCGCCTGAAGATATAAAAAAGAATTTTTATTTTCCTTTTACGGAACAGGGCAGACTTGATGCTATAGCCTGTCTTAACGAACAATATCAGTCAGCTAAAGATGACTGGGATAAAGTTAGGAGTGTTTAAGATTTATGAAAACTAGAATAACTGATATTTTGGGAACAGAAGCACCTGTTATACAGGGTGGCATGGCATGGGTCGCTGAGTGGAATCTTGCTGCAGCAGTTTCACAGGCCGGTGGACTCGGAATCATCGGAGCAGCAAGTGCACCGCCGGAAATCGTAAGAGAGCAGATCAGAAAAGTTAAAGAGCTTACAGATAAGCCTTTTGGTGTAAATATCATGATGCTTAATCCTAATGCTCCGGAAGTTGCAAAGATCGTTATCGAGGAAAAAGTTCCGGTAGTTACAACAGGAGCAGGAAGCCCGGCAAAGTTCATGGCTGACTGGAAAGCCGCAGGCGTAAAGGTTATTCCTGTAGTTGCATCTGTTGCAATGGCAGTAATGATGGAAAGAGGCGGAGCTGATGCAGTAGTTGCAGAGGGTTCTGAAGCAGGCGGACATATCGGTTCAACATCTACAATGTCACTTGTTCCTCAGGTTGTTGATGCAGTAAAGATCCCTGTAATCGCTGCAGGTGGTATCGCTGATGGAAGAGGAATGGCCGCAGCATTTATGCTTGGAGCTGAAGGAATTCAGATGGGTACACGTTTTGTTGCCGCTGAAGAGTCTATCGTTCACGAGAACTTTAAGAAAAAGCTTTGCAAGGCAAGCGATATTGATTCAGTAGTTACAGGAGCAACAACAGGACATCCTATCCGTGTTCTTAGAAATAAGATGACCAAGGAGTACATCAAGCTTGAGCAGGAAGGAGCACCTTTCGAAGAACTTGAGAAGCTTACACTTGGTTCACTTAGAAAAGCTGTTATGGATGGCGATATAGATAATGGCTCTCTTATGTCAGGTCAGATCGCTGGAATGATCAAGGATGTAAAGACCTGTAAAGAAATCATATCTTCAATAGTTTCAGATGCTGAGAAGCTTATGAAACTTTGATAAATTGACATGTGCGGTTATTAAATTGCCGCTGCGTCATATATGATTTGAGCCAATGAGTTTTGGAGAATGAAAATACTTTTTGGTACAGTTGGCGCTTGTTTCTTAAACGTAATCTGTGACAAAAAGTTTTTTCATGAAAACTAAGATTTTGAGGAAAGAGGAGATTATGGGAAAAATAGCATTTGTATTCCCCGGCCAGGGCGCACAGTATGTAGGAATGGGCGAGGGATTCTATAAGAATGAGGCAGAAGCCAAAGAAGTATATGAGATTGCTTCTAAGGCCTCAGGAATCGATGTTGAGAAGATCTGCTTTGAGGAAAATACCGATATCAACGAGACACAATATACTCAGATTGCTATGGTAGCTACAGAGCTTGCAATTTTCAAGTGTCTTGAGAAGAGAGGAATAAAAGCTGATTATACAGCCGGTCATTCACTCGGAGAGTATGCTGCAATTGCAGCTGCAGGTGCAATGAGCGTTGAAGATGCATGCAGACTGGTTCGTAAAAGAGGAATCTTCATGCAGGAGGCAGTTCCTACAGGTGGTGCAATGAGCGCTGTACTTGGACTTGATGAGGAGAAGATCGCTTCTGTATGTGCTGAAACAGAAGGAATTGTTTCAGTGGCTAACTATAACTGCCCGGGACAGATTGTTATTACCGGTGAGGAGAACGCTGTTAAGGCAGCAGGTGAGGCTCTCAGTGCAGCAGGCGCAAAGAGGGTTGTTCCGCTTAAGGTTAGTGGACCTTTCCATTCTGCAATGATGGTACCTGCAGGCGAAAAGCTTGCGGCTGAGTTAAAGAATACTGAGTTTTCTGATCCTCAGATTCCTTATATTGCAAACTTTACAGCAGAATATGTAACAAAGGGTTCTGAGATCGCAGGACTTCTCGAAAAGCAGATCTCAGGATCAGTACAGTGGATCAAGACTATTGAAAAGCTTATAGCTGATGGCGTTGATACCTTTGTTGAGATTGGTCCCGGACATACGCTTGCCGGCTTTAATAAGAGAATAAGCCGCGAGGTTAAGACCATAAATATTGATAAATATGAAGATCTTGAGGCAGCAGTAGAAGCTCTTAAATAAAGGAGAATTTGATGACAGATAAAAAGCTTGCAATTGTTACGGGAGCAGGAAGAGGAATTGGCCGTGAGATAGCTAAAAGCCTTGCTCGTGACGGATTTTTTGTTGTTGTTAACTACGCACATTCTTCTTCTGCAGCAGATGAGGCTGTTGAAGAAATTAAGGCTGAGGGCGGAGAAGCTGTAAGCATTCAGTGTGACGTTTCTGATTTCAAGGCAGTAGAAGAATTTGCTTCCGCAATTATTAAAGAGTACGGTCATGTGGATGTACTTGTAAATAATGCTGGTGTAACACGCGATACACTTCTTATGGCTATGAAGGAAGAGGATTTTGATACAGTTATAAATACAAATCTCAAGGGAACTTTCAATACCATGAGACATTTTTCAAGATACATGCTTAAGAATAAGACCGGTGCAAGAATTATCAATATTTCCTCTATTTCCGGTGTTATGGGTAACGCAGGCCAGGCAAATTACAGTGCTTCAAAGGCGGGTGTTATCGGACTTACAAAGTCTGCAGCAAAAGAGCTTGGAAGCAGAGGTGTTACTGTAAATGCCGTTGCTCCGGGTTATGTTGATACAGAAATGACTCAGGTACTTTCAGACAAAGTAAGAGAATCAATTCTTTCATCTATACCGCTTAAGAGAGGCGGAACAGTTGAGGATATCGCAAATACAGTTTCATTCCTTGCATCAGACAAGGCAGCATACATAACAGGACAGGTTATCCAGGTGAACGGAGGTATGGGATGAGTTTTAAAGAAGAAAGAAGAGTTGTTATAACAGGTATGGGTGCGATCACACCCGTTGGAAACAGTGTTGAAGAGTTTTGGAAGTCTATCAAAGAAGGAAAACACGGTTTTGGTATAATCAGCAGATTTGATGCTTCTGAATTTAAGGCTCATGTTGCAGCTGAAGTTAAAGATTTTGATCCTAAACAGTACATCGATCCTAAGCAGGCTCGTCGTATGGCTCCTTTTGTTCAGCTTGCTATGGCAGCTGCTAAAGAGGCAATGGAGGATTCCGGACTTGATATGGAAAAGGAAGATCCATACCGTTGCGGAACATGTGTAGGAAGTGGTATCGGTTCAATGCAGGATCTTGAGACTGAAGCAGGTCATATTGCATCCAGAGGACCTAAGTTTGTAAATCCTATCTTCATCCCGAAGATGATCTCAAATATGGCATCAGGTAATATTTCCATTCAGTACGGATTAAAGGGTAAGAGCATTGATATTGTTACAGCTTGTGCAACAGGTACAAACTGCATCGGTGAGGCAATGAGAACTATCCAGTACAATGATGCTGATGTAATGGTTGCAGGTGGAGCAGAGTCTGCAGTTACACCTCTTTCTGTAGCAGGTTTCTGTCAGTTAACAGCACTTTCTTCCTCTGAGGATCCTGATAAATGCTCACTTCCTTTCGATAAGAACAGAAGCGGCTTTGTAATGGGTGAAGGTGCCGGTGTTGTTGTACTTGAAGAACTTGAGCATGCTAAAAAGCGTGGAGCAAAAATCTATGCGGAGCTTGTAGGTTATGGATGCTCATCAGATGCCTTCCATATCACACTTCCTGCAGAGGATGGCTCAGGTGCAGCTATGGCAATGGAAAATGCTATTAAGGATGCAGGTCTTGAAAATAATGACATTGAATACATCAATGCACATGGAACAAGTACTCATGCAAATGATCTTTTTGAGACTCGTGCAATTAAAAAGCTTTTTGGCGATCATGCATATGATATAAAGGTTAATTCTACAAAATCAATGATCGGACATCTTCTTGGTGGTGCCGGTGCAGTTGAATGTATAACCTGCGTAAAAGAATTAGAGGAAGGTTATATTCATCAGACACTTGGTTATGAGACACCTGATGAAGAGATGGATCTTGATTACTGCAAGGAAGCATCCAATAAGGATATTAAATATGCGCTTTCAAATTCTCTTGGATTTGGCGGACATAACGCATCTATTATTCTTAAGAAATACGAATAAAATTTCAGCTTCTTGTCCTTCTTTTACAGAGGGACAAGAGCCAAAGCTTAAACTAGAAAAAGGAGCATAATTTATGTCTATAATGAAAACGAAGGATATAATGCAGATTATTCCTCACCGTCAGCCGTTTTTGCTGGTTGATACAATTGAAGAACTTGAAAGCGGTAAAAGAGCTGTCGGAACTAAGTGCGTGACTTATAATGAGCCCTTTTTTGCAGGTCATTTTCCCGGGGAACCGGTAATGCCGGGTGTTCTTATCGTTGAGGCGCTCGCACAGGTCGGAGCTGTGGCTATTCTTTCCGAGCCAGAGTTTAAGGGCAGAACAGCATATTTTGCTGCACTTAATAAAGTAAGATTTAAGAGAAAAGTTGAGCCCGGAGATGTTCTGACTCTTGAAACAGAGATCATAGAGATCAAGGGACCCATGGGTATTGGCAAGGCTACGGCTAAAGTTGGAAATGAAGTTGCAGTAACAGCAGAGTTAACCTTTGCAATATCAAAGGAGGCTTAAGAAAACAATGAAATTACCTAATCTATTCAGAGGTAAGGAAGCACCGGATTATATTGTGTGTCCTGCTTGCGGAAGACGTGCTGAGAAGCAGGATGTAGTTGTTAATAATTACGTATGTACATATTGCGGACATTATTACAGAGTTCGTACTAATAACAGGATCAAGATGGTTGCCGACAGAGGAAGCTTTAAGAACTGGTTTAATGACCTCGAAGTTGTTAACCCACTTGATTTTCCGGGTTATGATGATAAGCTTGCTGCCACCAGAGAAAAGACCGGTCTTGATGAAGGTGTTACAGTAGGTGAATGTACTATCGGCGGCGAAAGAGCTGTTATCGGTATTTGTGACGCAAGATTCCTTATGGGAAGTATGGGTCATGTTTATGGTGAGAAAATCACACGTGCAGTAGAGAGAGCAACTGAGGAAAAACTTCCTGTTATCATGTTTACATGTTCAGGTGGTGCAAGAATGCAGGAGGGGATTATTTCCCTTATGCAGATGGAGAAGACTTCAGCTGCATTTAAGAGACATTCTGATGCAGGACTTCTTTATGTGACAGTTCTTACAGATCCTACAACAGGTGGTGTAACGGCTTCATTTGCAATGCTTGGAGATATTATCCTCGGTGAGCCTCAGGCTCTTGTCGGATTTGCAGGTCCTCGAGTTATCGAGCAGACTATCGGACAGAAACTTCCTGAGGGCTTCCAGAGAACTGAGTTCCTTTTAGAGCATGGTTTCTGTGACGCTATTGTTGAAAGAAAAGATCTTAAGTCTACGCTTTCAAGAATTCTCAGATTTAATAATGGAACTCTCATGAATGCGCTTAAACCCAAGGAGGCTGCAAAGCCGACAGGAAAAGAGGCTGAGGTTCTTACAGCCTGGGAAAAGGTTAAAGCAGTACGTTCTATTAAGAGACCGTCAACTCTTGCATATATTGACAGAGTATTTGACAGCTTTTACGAACTTCACGGAGACCGTTACTTTGCTGATGATAAGTGCGTAGTAGGAGGTCTTGCTGCTCTTGGCGGTAAGAGCATTATGGTTATAGGCGTTGAAAAGGGCCAGGATATGGCTGAGTGCAAACGTCGTAACTTTGGTATGCCTTCACCTGAGGGATATCGTAAGGCTTTAAGACTTATGAAGCTTGCCGAGAAGATGAATGTTCCTATCGTTACTTTTGTTAATACTCCAGGTGCATTCCCCGGAATGGAAGCAGAAGAGAATGGTCAGGGTGAGGCTATTGCAAGAAATCTTTATGAAATGGCTGCACTTAAGGTTCCGGTACTTTCACTTATGATTGGTGAAGGCGGAAGTGGCGGTGCACTTGGTCTTGCAGTTGGAAATGAAGTATGGATGATGGAAAATGCAACATATTCTGTGCTTTCACCTGAAGGTTTTGCTTCAATCCTTTGGAAGGATGGCAAGAGGGCTTCAGAGGCAGCAGGTGTAATGTGTATTACAGCTGATGATCTGAAGAGGCTCGGTGTTATCGAAAAGATAATTCCTGAATTTGGCGTAGCATCTGAATCTACAATCGGTGAGATTTCAGATTTCCTTAAAGATAATATTGCTGAATTTATGGAGAAATATACTAAGATGAGCGGTAAGGAACTTGCTGATCAGAGATATGAAAGATTCAGAAAGTTCTAATACAGATTTAAGGGGTAAAATTTTGAAAACATCTATAATTGGAATCGGTTCTGCTCTTCCGCAGAAAATTGTTACAAATGATGATCTTGCGGGATTCATGGATACATCCGATGAGTGGATAAGACAGAGAACCGGTATTGTTACGAGACATATAGCTACTAGCGAAACAACATCTTCATTGATTGAGGATGCTGCAAGAAATGCCCTTAATGACGCCGGCCTTAAAGCTGAAGATTTGGATCTTATCGTTATTGCTACCGTATCAGGTGACTATCGTTTTCCAAGTGCAGCATGTATTTTACAGGCTGCATTGGGAAATGAAAAGGCAATGACTTTTGATATCGTAGTTGGTTGTGCAGGCTGTGTTTACGGCTTGGATATTGCGGATTCATTTATCAGAAGTGGTAAAGTTAAAAATGCGTTAGTTATTGGAGCTGAGACTATATCAAAGCTTACAGACTGGACAGACAGATCGACCAGTGTTCTTTTTGGAGACGGAGCCGCAGGTTTTGTTCTTTCTGCAACGGAAAATGACAGCGTTGGAATTCAGGGAATCATGGCACGCGGTGTTGGTAAAGATGGAATGACTCTTACTATGAAAGAGCGCGAAAACATGAGTCCCTGGGCAGACGGAGAGAAGGTTTGGGACTATCTTCACATGGATGGTCAGGCTGTATTTAAGTTTGCATGCAGAAAAGTACCTGAAAGTATCAAAGAAATACTTGATCCTTTAGGGCTGACTGCCGATGATATAGATAAGTTCTTTTTGCATCAGGCTAATTACAGAATTATAGAGACTGTTGCAAAGATGATGAAACAGCCGCTGGATAAATTCCCTACAAATATGGATCATGTTGGAAATATTTCAGCAGCATCAGTACCATGCATTATGGATGAGTATAATCGTAAGGGTCTTCTTAAGAAGGGTGAAAGATATGTTCTTTGCGGCTTCGGTGCAGGTCTTACTTATGCTACTGCCGTAATAGTATGGGATAAATAATTGATTTTATAAAAGTAAGTGTAATTTCGGAGGAAACTATTAGTGTCAGATTTGGCTAAACAGATTAACAAAAGACGCACATTTGCGATCATTTCTCACCCTGATGCGGGTAAGACTACATTGACGGAGAAATTCCTTCTTTACGGCGGGCAGATAAATCTTGCCGGAAGTGTAAAGGGAAAGGCGACTGCGCGTCATGCCGTTTCTGACTGGATGGACATAGAAAAGGAAAGAGGTATTTCCGTTACTTCCTCCGTAATGCAGTTCGAATATGATGGCTTTTGCATAAATATTCTTGATACACCGGGACATCAGGACTTTTCTGAGGATACCTACAGAACTCTTATGGCTGCTGATTCTGCAGTGATGGTCATAGATGGAGCAAAGGGTGTAGAGCCTCAGACGAGGAAACTTTTTAAGGTTTGCGGACGTCGCGGAATACCCGTATTTACTTTTATAAATAAGATGGATAGGGATGCCAGGGATACATTTGATCTCGTTGATGAGATAGAAAAAGAACTTGGAATCGCAACATGTCCTATCAACTGGCCTATTGGTTCAGGTAAAGACTTTAAAGGTGTCTATGACAGATCAACCGGAGAAATTGTTGAATTTGCTGATACTTTCAAGGGAACCAAGGAGGGAACAGAGACAAGAATAAAGCTCAGTGATGAAGCTGCATCAACCGAGGCTATCGGAGAAGATGCCAGAGAGCTTTTGATGAGCGAGATAGAGCTTCTTGATGGAGCATCTGAACCTTTTGACCAGGAAAAGGTCAATCAGGGAAAACTTTCTCCTGTTTTCTTTGGCTCTGCTCTTACTAATTTTGGTGTAGAGATATTTCTTGAGTATTTCCTTAAGATGACGATCCCTCCGCTTCCAAGGGTTTCAAACGAAGGAACTATAGATCCTATAGCAAAGAATTTTTCTGCTTTTGTATTTAAGATACAGGCTAATATGAACAAGGCTCACAGAGACAGAATTGCTTTCATGAGAATCTGTTCCGGTAAGTTCGAAGGCGGAATGGATGTCTACCATGTGCAGGGTGCAAAGCAGGTAAGACTTTTACAACCCCAGCAGATGATGGCAGATGACAGACATGTTGTCAAGGAAGCCTATGCCGGAGACATTATCGGTGTTTTTGACCCGGGCATTTATTCAATCGGTGATACAATATGTACACCTCCGGATAAGTTTGCTTATGCCGGAATTCCTACATTTGCACCTGAGCATTTTGCTAGAGTACGTCAGGTAGATACCATGAAGAGAAAACAGTTTGTAAAGGGTATCGAACAGATCGCACAGGAAGGTGCTATTCAGATATTCCAGGAATCCAATTATGGAATGGAAGAGATCATAGTTGGTGTAGTTGGAGAGCTTCAGTTTGAAGTTCTTGAGTACAGGCTTAAGAGTGAATATAATGTTGATATAATCCTTGAGAAGCTTCCGTATGAGTTTATTCGCTGGATAAAGAATACAGAAACAGATCTTGATTCTATAAACGGAACTTCAGATATGAAGAAGGTTAGAGACCTTAAAGGTCGACCTCTTTTACTTTTTGTTAACTCATGGAGCATTGGAATGACACTTGACCGTAATGAAGGTCTTGAACTTGAGGAATACTCGGAAAATTAAGGAAAATGCTTAAAAAGAGATTAAAAAAAACCGGAAAACATAAAAAAGGAAGCAGAAGAAAAGCGGCATTGATAATGTCGCTTTTCATTTTAATCTTACTTTTGACCGCATGCAGTTCAGATGAGGTCAGAGCAGGCATTGATAATACAGTAGATAAGATTTATAACTTTACTGACAGTATTGTTGAAGCCGTAGAAGATATTATTGCTGGTTTTAGCGGGAAATCTTCCGATGAAGAGACTGATGAATCGACAGAGTCTACAGAGGCCTTATCTATTGAGGACTGGTTAAGAGAGCATCCAGATGCATCGCCTGAAGATTATGGAACAGAAGATAGTAGTGAAGATTCCTCCGTGAGCAGTGATTCAGCTTCAACAGAAGTGGAAGACAGCGATGAATATGGCGGCAATCTTCATTATTGTTACACGACGCTTTCTTCATCCGAGAAAAAAGTATATCGCGAAGTATATGACTGCCTGAATACAATGAGTGAAAATGTGAAGCTGTCCACAACTGATACTGATGTACTCGATAAATGCTTTAATTATTGTATAATGGATCATCCTGAGATTTTTTATACAGACGGATATAGAGCAACTGTGACCAGTATGGGAGAAACAAAGGTGGGTCTTGCAGTCACAGGTCGATATACAATGTCTGCACAGAAGAGAAAAGATTATCAGGAAAGAATCGATAAGGCGGTAGATAAAATCCTTAAAGATGCACCGAAAGATGATACTGATTATGAGAAGGTAAAATACTGTTTTGAATATATAGTGTCAAATACGACATATAATGTTAACGCTGCTAATAATCAAAATATAATTTCTGTTTTTATTAATGGTGAGAGCGTATGTCAGGGATACAGCCTTGCTATGAAATATCTTCTTGACAGGTTGGGAGTTCAGTCGGCAGTCGTGTACGGATCGGCAAATGATTCAAATCATTCATGGAATATTGTAAAGATTGATGGAACCTGGTGTTATGTTGATTCGACATGGGGAGATTCTTCGTATCGAAATTATATGAATACAGAAATTGTAGATGAAATAAACTACAATTATTTCGGATGCAATAATGAAATATTACGGGCAACGCATAAAATAGACAGTCCTTTATATCTGCCAAATTGTACATCACTTTCTGCGTACTATTATGTTAAAGAAGGCCTTTATTTTAAGTCGGCAGACCTTGAACGCCTGAAGGCAGTATTCAAGCTTCAAATGGCCAGAAATGAAGATTTCTTTATGATCAGGGCAGATACAGATTCGGTTTATAAAGAATTTGTAAAAGAGCTTTTTGATAATAAAAAGATTTTTGAAATATATAAGGGGTCAAAAAGAATTACATATGCCAATGATGATACTGAGAAAACGATTTCTTTTTGGATAGAATAAATGTTTTCAATAGCGGAGTTTTTTGCTATAATCATTGTAGCTATCTATGTGTAGACGGTTTTGACTTCTAAAAATTAATGAATCTTCTTAAAGGAGAATTTATGTCAGAAGAAATAAAATCAAATGGTATCAGTATTGAGAATGATGCCACAGGAGAAATAAAGATTGCTGATGATGTGGTGGCAGCCATTGCATCACTTGCTGCACAGGAAGTAGAAGGTGTTGGCAGGATGACAGGCAGCATCAGCAAAACAATAATGAATTATGTCGGAATGAGATCAGTGGAAAAGGGCGTAAGGGTTGAAGTTGCAGAAGGAGTTGTAAGAGCTGATATTTCCTTAAATATCAAGTATGGTTACAGTATTCCTGAAGTAAGCAAAAACGTACAGAAAAATGTTAAAAGTGCGATAGAGACCATGACAGGTCTTTCTGTCGCTGATGTAAATATAAGAATAGCAAGTATAGATATGGGAGCAGAATCTGAGAAATGAGCACTATGATGAAAAGAAGCCTTTTAAGAGAACATGTATTTATTTTATTATTTATGACAGAATTTAATTCGATCGAGGATATGCCCCATCAGATGAGATTATATTTCGATCAGCTTGAAGAGCCAGCAGATGATGCTTCTGAAGAATTTATTGAGCATAGGTTCAAGGCAATACTTGATTGCCTTCCGGAGCTTGATGAAATGATCAATTCCAGAATAGAAGGATGGAGCACAACACGTATGGGTAAGGTTGAGCTTGCTCTTATAAGGCTTGCAACTTATGAAATCCGTTTTGATGAGGATGTGCCGATTCCGGTGGCAATTAATGAAGCAGTTGAGCTCGCAAAGAAATACGGACTGGAAGAGTCAGCTTCCTTTGTTAACGGAATTTTGGCCAAAATGGTATAAATGATGGAAAAAGTATTTTCTGTCACACAGGTCAATGCATATGTACGAGGACTTTTTGATGATGATCTGATACTTTCGGAAATCAGGATAAAAGGCGAGCTGTCAAACGTTAAATACCATTCTTCAGGACATATCTATTTCACACTGAAAGACAGCAAAGCGGCTATTTCAGGACTTATGTTTGAACGTGATGCCCTTGCATTGGATTTCACGCTTAAAGAAGGTCAGCTCGTAGTCGTCAGCGGAAGGGTTGGCGTATACGAGCGTGACGGAAGATATCAGATCTACGCGCGCAACATTACACGTGAAGGCGCAGGGCTTCTTTATGAAAAATATGAAAAATTAAAAAAAGAACTTTCGGAAATGGGCATGTTTGATGAAATGTATAAAAAGCCCATTCCTCCTTTTGTCAGAAAAGTGGGCGTTGTCACAGCACCCACCGGAGCAGCCGTAAGGGATATAATAAATATTTCAAAGAGACGAAATCCTTATGTTGACATATTACTCTATCCTGCAAAGGTTCAGGGCGAGGGTGCAGCAGAATCTATTGTTAATGGTATAACCTGCCTGGATGAAAGAAACTGCGATGTGATAATCATTGGCAGAGGCGGAGGTTCTATAGAAGATCTTTGGGCATTTAATGAAGAAATAGTTGCAAGGGCTATTTTTAATGCACAGACGCCAATAATTTCAGGAACAGGACATGAGACAGATACTACAATTGCTGACTGGGTTGCAGATCTAAGAGCCCCTACACCATCAGCGGCTGCAGAACTCGCTGTTTTTGATTATCGGTCATTTGAAGATCTTATAGATAATTATTCGGAACGTCTCAAAGACGGAATGCTCAGAAGAACAGATAATGCAAAGAGTTATTTAAGAGAAATCCGATTAAAACTCAGCAGATATTCACCCTCAAATGCATTGATGCTCCAAAAGGAAAAGTTAAAAAGCTTTGAGGAAAGACTGAATAATTCCATGATCCGTAGAATCGAGAATGACCAGGTCAGAATTACAGACATCGAAGAAGAAATGAGATCAGTTATTAATCAGAAACTGACTCTAAGAAAACAACAGCTTTCAACTCTTGCAGCTAAACTTGAGGGCGTTTCTCCGGTAGCTACATTGAGCAGAGGATATTCATTTGTAGCAAATAATTCGGGCAAACCTTTGAAAACTGTTAAAGATGTAAGAAAGGGAAGCCATATTCAGATTTATTTAAGAGACGGAAAGGTATACGCAGATGTCAGCAAGACAGAAAAAAGAAATGACAATTGAAGAGGGATTCACGTTTCTCGAAGATTCGGTAAAAAAACTTACAGATGAGGATGTCTCGCTTGAAGAATCTTTTGCTGTATATGAAAAAGCCATGCAGGTTTTAAAAGAAACACATGATAAGATTGAAACAGTAGAAAAGAAAGTGATGGTAATTAACGGAGATGGAACTGAAGAAGAGTTTCAATGAGGCCATGAATCAGCGTGTTGATTACGTTGAGTCAGTATTGAAGAAATATCTTCCGGCCGAAGAAGGATATGCAGCAAAGATTGCAGAAGCTATCAATTATTCTGTTTTAAGCTCGGGTAAAAGGCTCAGACCGCTCATAATGAATGAGACTTATAACATGTATGGCGGAAG
>JAIKZC010000207.1 GCA_024682575.1 Lachnospiraceae bacterium
CTCATGGTATCAAGTGGGTCTGCATCCTGATCTAGTCCTAATACATACTTCTGCGGAAAACTGTAAAATTCTGCTGTTATCTCTGACCTCATAACTGTCCTTAGAGCACTCTGCTGAAAGGTGAATATCGGTGCATGAAAGATTAAGATTAATTCGTGAAAACCAAAAAATGATCAGAGCCGTTTTTGGTGAGCGCTTAGGGGTAAGCGGTGATGTAATTAATAATTTAGAGCGTGGCAGAGTCGAAATAAAAGAACATATTATCAAGCTTGTATGCCTTGAGTTTAATGTTAATGAAGATTGGTTTCGAAATGGTAATGGTTCAATGTTTGATGATTCTCCCTCAGATAGTATTGACAGCATCATCAAACAGAAGGGTGCTGATGAATTAGAGATATCTATTATCAGAGCATACTTTGAGCTTGATCCGGAACTACGATCTCAAATTTTGAAACACTTCAAGGGGAAATTCTCTGCAATCAAATCTCAGACTGAGATGGCAGAGGATGAATATATAAAAAGTCGCTCAAGTTTTGCTCAAAACATGGACTCATCTGCTTCGAATATTACAAGCGAAAAAAATAATGCATGATTTAACCCCAAGGGATTTGCTCCTTTGGGGTTATTTTTTGCTAAAAATTCTCTTTGTTCCTTGACATACGTATTTATACGTATTATAATATATATATCAAATGAAAGGAGCTACAAAGTGAAAACTTCCGAACTTATCAAGTTACTAAAGAAAGTTGGCTGTGAAATGATTGAAAATGGTAAAGAGCATGATAAATGGTTCAGTCCTGTTACCAATAAGTATTTCCGAGTACCACGGCACAAATCTAAAGAAATAGCGACCGGAACCGCCAACCAAATAATGAAAGATGCGGGGCTTAAATAAGCCCCATCCGGTTTTCACTTTGTTTTATGAAAGGAGATACAGTTTTATGAAAAAATATGTTTATCCAGCTATTTTTACACCAGAAGATGGCGGTCTCTATTCCGTGGATTTTCCCGATCTTGAAGGATGTTATACCTGCGGTGATGATCTCGCGGATGCCATTTATATGGCTGAGGATGTTCTTGCTTTTACCCTTTACGATTTAGAAAAAAGCAACGCATCTATTCCCGAACCTTCCAAGACGTTAGAAGCTCCTGAAGGTTCTTTTGTTAATTATGTAGCCTGTGACACCCTCGAATATCAAAGGCGCAACAATAACAAGGCTGTCAAAAAAACCCTGTCTATACCGGAGTGGCTTAATGAAATAGCTGTGTCGTCCAATATTAATTTCTCACAGGTTCTTCAGGAAGCTCTCATGGACAGGCTGAATATTGCCAAATAAATCTCTGTCTAAATCACATAACAAAACTTAAGCGCGGCATAATTTACCAATATGCTGCGCTTTTTGTCTACCAGGAGGGATTTTATTTATGAAACTGCCTAATGGATATGGATGTGTTTACAAGCTTTCCGGCAAGCGGCGGAAGCCCTGGGCTGTTGTGATCACATCCGGATATGAAAACGATAGTGGAAAAATAAAGCAAAAGCGTAAGATTTTAGGGACCTTTTGCAAGCGTGATTAAGCTTTGACCGCTCTCGCTAATTACAATGACAACCCTTATGATCTGGATGCTAAATCGATAACTTTTGCAGAGCTCTATGATAAATGGTCCTCAGATTACTTTCAGCGGATCAGTCCATCATCATGCAGATATCGACCTTGATAAGCTGACTTTTCGCGGAGGCATGAAGACCGCCGCCGGCACTAACCGGATTGTGCCTATACACAAAAAGATATTGTCCCTAGTCGAAAAGAATTATAAAAGAGCTTATGATCTGAGCTCTGACAGACTCTTTAATGATCTGAACGGCCAGCAGGGAACCTTTATGACATACGATAAATATCGCGGCCGTTTTAACAAGGTCTGCTCTGCTCTCTCAATGGCTCACAGACCTCATGATACCAGACATACATTTATCACAAAAGCAAAGAGTGCAGGGATGAATGAATATATCCTCAAGCTCATTGTCGGTCATTCCATTAATGATATAACAGAAAAAGTCTATACTCACAGGAC
>JAIKZC010000295.1 GCA_024682575.1 Lachnospiraceae bacterium
CTTCTGACTCATAATTGTCAGGTTTTCTCGTGTCCAATCGGAATATTCTGCAAGCAGATATTCCGTTGGCCACGGAAAACACTTTTATAATTACATGATTCCTCTTCCTCTTACTTTCTTACTTGCCTGGTTGCAGATCAGCATGAGGATGCAGCCTACTACTGATTTGAAGAGGCCTACTGCTGTTGAATATCCGTAATCAGGTATTGCTGTAAGGAAGGTCTTTCTGTATACGTATGTTGAGATTACGTCTGATACATCATAAACTCGAGAGTTATAAAGTACGAATACGGGCTCAAACATGTTAAGAACCTTAGCCATATTGAGGATAAGAACTACAATGATCGTATTTGAAAGTGCAGGGAGCGTTACATTTGTTATCTTCTGTAAACGTGTAGCTCCGTCAATGTCTGCTGCTTCATAGAGCTCCGGGTTGATTCCGGAAAGTGTTGCGAGGAAGATAACTGTTCCCCAGCCTGTTTCCTTCCACATGTTGATCATGAAGAAGATCGGTCTCCACATTGACTTTGTGTGAAGGAAGTCAATGCTGCTTGAGAGCACACCCCAGTCCTTCAAAGTCTCATTTACGAAACCTGTTGATGAAGGTGAAAGGAAAAGTGTGAATATTGCTGCTACAACCGCATAAGACATGAAGTGCGGAAGATAGATTATTGTCTGTACTGATTTCTTCATGAACATGTTCTTCATTTCATTTAAGAAGACTGAGATGAGAACTGCTGCGAAGGTATTAAGTAAAAGTTTTACTACTGACAACTGCAATGTGTTTACGAATGACTGCCAGAAATCTGACTCTGTAAAGAGTTTTACGAAGTTATCCATTCCAACGAAGTGGATATCTCTTAACTTGTAGCTGAAGAAAGAATAACGTATACCCAGCATAGGCCAGTAATATACCAACAGAACGAATATTGCTACAGGAAGAAACATTAAGTAGAATCCCCTGTTGTTCCATATACGCATCTTCAGAGATTTCTGATTTACCTGAGCGCCGTTAGAAAGCTTCTCAGCCGGCTTTTTTCCTAATTTACTCATATAATGCACTACCTCTTATCATACTGAACGTCATCTGAAAAGTTTACCCTGTCCCATCACCTGTTGAGGGACAGGGTAATCTGGTTTTTTATTGAAATTTATTCTGCACTGAGCTCTTCAATGATCTGAGCTGAAAGATCACCGAACTGTGCGTTGTACTCTTCAATTGCTTCCTCAGGTGTGATCTCACCTACAACAGCCTGGTTGATAAGTGTTGTCTTAACTGTTGTAAGATCCTCGAGGTTCTCTGTAAGTGTCTCGCAAGATGCAGCTGCAGGAGCATCTACGCAGTTAGCAAGGAAGAACTTGTTGCCTTCTTCGATAAGCGGATCAGAATCTGTGAATCCGTTTGTAAGCGGAGCGATAACAAGTACCGGATCAAGGTGGTTCTTCTTCCAAACGGTGTTAGGATCGTTAGGTGTCTGCTTTAAGTGGAACTCACCATCTGCATACTCGTAATCCTTCTTCTTCTCAGGATCATCCGGATTTGTTGTGAAGGACTCTGCCTCTGTTGACCAGTGAACGCCCTCAGCACCATATGTCCAGAGTGTCTGAACCTTGTCGCCGTCAAGCATTGTCTCAAAGAGTGTATCAAAAATTGCCTGCTCACGTGTGTTGTCACCGTCGCCGTCATCTGTGATTACCCATACAGGAGCTTCTCTGTTGAGGTAGCCGCCCCATGTATCCTTGATCTCCTGGATAGGAGCAAGCTCTACAAGTCTGTCATCACCGAGATCGTTGTCAACATCGTTCTTGCCCATGTTGTCTGTAAGAGTTCTGAGCCATGTTCCTGCCCAGTATGTGAATGCTGCTTCTGAAGTAGACTGATCGTTTGAGAAGAACTTCTCACGTGCCTGCTTTGTTCCTGCTTCCTCTGAGTCAGGATCGATAACGCCGTCTACATAACCCTGATGAAGTCTTGCAAGTGCATCGATAGTAGCCTGCTCTGTGAAGCCGTCTACCCAAGCGCCGTCCTTCTGATAGAATGAAGGATATGCGCCCTGCCACCACTCAGGCATGTAGTTGATGTAAGGTGTCTCATCCATCTTGCCGTAGCCTGCAGCGATAACGCCGTATGTCTTGCCGTCTGATACTTTCTTAAGGAAGTTATAATAATCATCAAATGTCTTGATGTCATCTACTGTCATTCCTGCTTTGTCAAGCCATGACTGTTTGATGTATGTTACGCATCCATTTCCGTATGTAGGAGCAAATCCGTAAAGCTCGCCATCCTCTGTCATGATATTCTCATTTACTTCAGGATACTGGATTCTGCTCTGGAATTCTGCATTTTCATAAGCATCCTTTAAGTTCCAGAGAAGACCTGTTGTCTGATACTGTCTGAGCATTGTAGCTGACATGATCAGGGCATCCGGATAATCCGGATCACCGGGAGCTCCTGTTGTAAGTGTTCTTGAAACTGTGCCTGAATAATCTGAATGATCAAGCTGTGTGATATTAAGTTTTACTTCGTGACCGAGCTTCTCAGCAATTGCATCTTCCCACTGCTCTACGAACGCATCCTGTCCGTTCTCTACTGTAGCTGTCAGTGTACCGTCAACAATGATGTTAAGTGTATCAAGCTCGAAATCTCCTGATTCTGTTCCGTCTGACGGTGCCTCAGCCTCACCAAGTACTGCCTGTGATGATGCACTTCCGCATCCTGCCAGCAGTGCTGTGCACATGCTTGCCGCCAGTATAACTGAAACAATCTTTCTCTTCATTACTCTATTCCTCCTGATGTTTCATTCCTACTAAAATTCCGAAGCCCTGTCTGCCTGTTCAGCAACCCCACCAGATATGTTTGCATCCTGTCACTTGACCCTCAATACACAAGCCACACGATTCTACCTGTCTCACTTCAACAATTTTTAGTTTTTGTATTTCGTTATGTACAAAATACATCTAATGTATAGATAATAATACATCTTTTTATAGTATTTCAAGTCCTTTTTACTGTTTTTTTGTCCTCGGTAGTAAAACTATATAAATTATGGCAATTTTTCAATGTTTTATAGTATATTTTTTATAATAATTACGTTATTTATTTGACAGATATATTAATTTTGTCAAAAATGCCATATTTATTCAAATAACAAATAAATAGTGCAAAATAATTTCTGTAAAAAAAAGAATACAAGTTTTCTGTTAATTTGCATCTAAAATTCTACAAATGTAAAAAAATATGTATATAGCAAAAAAGACCGAAGAAAAGTCATTGACTCTTCTTCGGTCTTTATAAATCATCTTTAGTTTAATAAGGATTTTCTGATCAGTTGCCTGCTGCCTGCGCGAGCATTTCCTCTCCCTGCTCTTCCTGAGGCTCCTCAAGCGACTGCTTATAACGGTCAAGTATAAGCTCCTGCATCTTTGAGCGTGTCTCAGTGTTGATCGGGTGAGCTATATCACGGAATACTCCGTCAGATGCCTTACGGCTCGGCATAGCAATGAATAATCCCTTATCACCTTCAATTACCTTGATATCATGTACTACGAATACATCATCAAGCGTTATGGATACCAGTGCCCTCATTTTACCTGTATTTGTCAGTTTTCTTACCCTTACATCTGTAATCTCCATTATGATCCCCATTTCTCCGATTTGGTTTATAGTGCGTACCTGTCGTTATTTTCTATAACTACCTGTATACCATCTTCTCCTTTGTAATAAGAGTTCGCCCTAATGGTTCCATGGCTCTCCACGATGCAATTCTCAATATGAGAATTATCACCGATATAAACATCATTAAGTATTATCGAATTCTTTATCACACAGTTATTTCCTACAAATACCTTCTTGAAAAGAACGGAATCTTCAACTTCACCGTTTATTATGCATCCCGAAGATACAAGGCTGTTGGAAAGTTCTGCTCCCACATTGTATTTTGCAGGCGGAAGGTCATCAACCTTCGAGTAAATATCCGGATACTGTTTGAAGAAGTAATTTCTAACGTCACTCTTAAGGAAATCCATATTTGTCTGGAAATAATCCTTTACTGTGGCGATATTCCTCCAATACTCATTCATCTTGTATGCGAATATTCTCTTCTGGCTTCTGTAACGGATAATGATATCACTTACGAAATCATGTCTGTCCTCTTCGGCACATTTTTCAATGAGCTCTATGAGCTGGCGGCGTCTGATGATGTAGATTCCGCAGGAAACAACACTTGTCTTTGCCATTATCGGCTTCTCCTCAAAGTCCGTTATCCTGTTTTCTTCATTCATTCTTACCACGCCAAAGCGGTCAACATTTTCTGAAGGTTCCATTTCCTTGCAGACAACTGTTATATCAGCCTTCTTGCTGATATGGAACTCGAGTACCTTGTTGTAATCAAGCTTATATACGCCATCTCCTGAGGAAATGATCACATAAGGCTCGTGGCTGTCCTTAAGGAATGAAAGGTTCTGATAGATGGCATCTGCCGTGCCTCTGTACCAGAGATTGTTTTCCTGTGTTATGGAAGGGGTGAATACATAAAGTCCACCCTGTTTACGTCCGAAATCCCACCATTTTGATGAACTCAAATGCTGATTCAGACTTCTGGCATTATACTGGGTAAAAACTGCTACCTTCTGTACATGCGAATTTGTCATGTTGCTTAAGGCGAAATCAATGCTGCGGTAGCTTCCTGCGATAGGCATTGCGGCTATTGCACGTTTTCTCGAGAGCTCCTTCATCCTGTGATTGTTTCCGCCTGCGAGTATTATTCCGATTGCTCTCATCGTCCCTCACCTGCCTTAATCAGTGTTTTGCCTGACGGAAGCTCTGCATTTTCAAAATCATCTGCCGTAAAGCTTCCTACCATTACTGCATTTTTACCTACCGTAATTCCTTCCGGAATGACTGTTCCTTCTCCGATAGTTACGATTCCGTGGTTGTAGATCTGCGGTTTGGTGTCATTTTCTACTTCTTCACCTTCACCCAGCTTTACTTTCCTTCCGACACTGACATTTTCAGCTATGATGGCCTTATTTATTTCACAACCGTCATCTATGGTCGTATTACTCATTATTATCGAGTCACGGACTACAGTGTCACGTCCGATCGTTACACCATAACCGATAACGGAGTTGTAAACTTCTCCGTATATCTCGGTTCCCTCACCGATAATACTTTTTTCTATTTTTGATTCTTTTGCGATATACTGAGGCGGAAGATTCTCCGCTTTAGTAAAGATCCTCCAGTATTCTTCATAAAGATTGAACTCCGGAATGATATCTATGAGCTCCATGTTGGCTTCCCAATATGAATTCAGTGTTCCTACATCTTTCCAGTAGCCATTGAATTCATAGGCAAACATTCTCTCATTTCTCTCGTGGAGATATGGAATTACATGTTTACCAAAGTCAAGCTCGCTCTCATCCTTATTTGCGATAAGTGCTTCTTTAAGGACCTTCCATGAGAATATGTAGATTCCCATTGAAGCAAGGTTACTTCTCGGCTTTGCCGGTTTCTCCTCGAAAGCTGTGATACGGCGTTCATTATCCGTCACAACTATTCCAAATCTGCTTGCCTCCTCGATAGGCACAGGCATTGAAGCAATCGTAACCGCTGCATTGTTCTGCTTGTGGAAATCAAGCATCACCTCATAATCCATCTTATAGATGTGATCTCCGGAAAGTATCAGAACGTAGTCAGGATTATATGATTCCATATATTCCAGATTCTGATAAATAGCATTAGCGGTTCCGGTGTACCATTCGCTGTTCGTGCTCTTTTCATACGGCGGTAAAACAGTGACTCCACCGATGTTTCGGTCGAGATCCCACGGAATACCTATTCCGATATGAGTATTCAACTTCAGCGGCTGATACTGCGTCAGTACGCCGACTGTATCTACTCCCGAATTGATACAGTTGCTCAGAGGGAAGTCTATTATCCTGTACTTGCCTCCAAACGATACGGCCGGTTTTGCCATGTGGGTCGTCAGAACGCCAAGTCTGCTGCCCTGTCCTCCGGCAAGCAACATGGCGATCATCTCTTTTTTAATCATTTGCATCACCTCATAATAGTTTTTTTGAGCCGTTAAACCCCTTGTATACTGCATTTTTAGTCATCTTTGCCGTATACGTGCCTATTATAACACATGTTTTCTTGAAACTAAACATTTTTTACAACTTTTATCACATTTAATTGTGCGTTTTTAGGTATATTAAATATCCTTTAAATTGTTTTACAAAAAATACATATAAATCTTATATAAATTTTAAATAAATACAGCCATTATCGAAAAAACACCCGGACATTGCTGTCCGGGCGTTCTTTCAATGACTTCAGATTTATTTTACTGTAATGCTGACTCCCTTGAAGTTTCTCATAAAGTTGTAGCTTCCGTTGTCATTTATTGTATAATCTTTGCTCTTAAGTGTCTTTGTTGTTGTCTTACCGCTTACGAGCGCGCCCTGCTTATACTTGGGCATTGTAAATCTAACCTTTGTGTTCTTTAAGCTGAAGCTGTAGCCGCTGTAAATGCTGCTGCCGTTCAGAACTTCCTGAACATCTACAGGCTCGATCTCATAACGCATTGCCTCACTGTTTCTCAATACCTTATTCATTGCTCTTGCTACAGACTTGACACTCTTATCCTTTGCTGCAACCTTTACAACGATCTGAGGAGCTTTTCCGCTCTTGAACTGGTATGTTGCATCATCATTGAGGTAAGCGCCTCTGTTGTTAAGGAACTTAACGCTCTTTACAACGATTCCGTCTGTGATCTCGACATTCTTAAGCAGATTGCCGTCTTCATATACAACTTTACCGTTCAATGCAACAACCGTAGGTACTGTTGCACCATTTCTGTATGCCATGCCATCATAATAGTTGACACTCATCTCAAGGTTTCCAACAACTACGTTCTGGCTTACCATATA
>JAIKZC010000323.1 GCA_024682575.1 Lachnospiraceae bacterium
ATTTTCCTTATGCTCCCTTAATTTATCAGAAATTGTGTTCCGGATCTGGTCGCTCAAGCCTTTTCGTTCCTCTTTGGAAAGTTCAGCCGGATAGACCGGATCACAATATTCTACAACAATATGTGTGCTTTTGATCTTTGGGAAATGTGCCTCAAAGATCTCCTGAGAATTTGAGATAGCTACCGGTACGATAGGACAGGCAGCTTTTTCTGCAATTTTAAGACTTCCCTTGTGAAAAGGAAGGAGTGTTCCCTCTTCGCCTTTATTTCTGGTGCCTTCCGGGAAGACAAAAATTGAAATGCCGTTTTTGATATCCTCAACGCTCTCGAGTACCATTTGCAGACCGGCTTTCATATCGGTGCGGTCAAGAAATTTGCAATGTATATAGGCCATCCACCATGAAAGCAGAGGAACCTTGCCAAGCTCTTTCTTGGCTATGTAGCCTCCCGGAGCAAAGAATCTTGCACCTGTGAATATCACATCATAAAAGCTTCTATGATTTCCTACATAAAGTACGGCTTTGTCACGCGGGATCTTGTCATAACCGATCACTGTGGCCTTTACACCGGAAAGGAAGAGTGCGGCATTAAAACCTATCTTTACGACCCAGAAACCCAGCATATCTTTTGCATGAGGACTTATAAGACCTACGATTAATGCAACCAGGGCAAGCGGTATAAGCAATATAAGATATAATGCGACCGCGATTGCCACTATTATAAAACGTATCATTTACTGAAAGATACCTCCTGATCATAAATTTATTTCTTAAATACAGTCTTTCCGCTGCATATAGTCATTTCGACACTTCCGGGAAGCGTTTCACCGAGGAAGGGCGAATTTGATGAGCGGCTCTTAAAGGAGTTATAGCAGCTATCTTTGCTGACTGAAACTATTGCGATATCTGCCGGCGAACCCTCTGAGAGCTTTCCTGCATTTAATCCGAGAAGTTTTGCCGGATTAAGGCTCATGAGGCGAATGAGCTCAGGCATTGAAAGATGGCCGGTTAATACCAGATTCTTCAAAGCCAGTGAAAAAGCAGTTTCAAGCCCGATGATTCCGCTTGGAGCTTTGTGAAAAGGCCTTGCTTTTTCTTCTGAGGTATGCGGGGCATGATCTGTGGCGATCATGTCGATCGTACCATCTTTAAGCCCTTCTATTATTGCAAGACGGTCAGCCTCTGTTCTGAGGGGCGGATTGATCTTTGCAAGAGTTCCGTATTTAGCCACGGCTTCTTCTGTAAGAGAAAAATGATTTGGGGTTGCCTCTGCATGAAGAAGCTTATGAGGATCATTCTTTTTAGCCTCACGAAGAAGAGAAATGCTTTCGGCAGCACTTATGTGCTGAATATCGATCATAGCTCCTGTCTCAAAGGCAATTTCAATATCACGGCGGACCATTGCTATCTCAGCTTCTCTGTCTGCTCCTTTAAGACCTAAAGCCTCCGCTGCCGGTCCGGCATTGACACCGCTTGTTCCGATATAGGCGGGATCCTCCTCATGAAAAGAGAGAATTGTATTTAAGGAGGCAGCTTTTTTCATTGCTTCTTTTATGACATCTTCTTTCATGATCGGAGAGCCGTCATCTGTAAAAAGTACAACTCCGGCATCTTTAAGCGCTTTCATATCAACGCATTCATTTCCGGAACGTGTTTTGGTAATGCTTGCAGCCTGATAGATATGAATATCTTCGGCAGAAGCCTTTTCACTTATTTCCTTATACAGGTCAACATTGTCTATTGCAGGAGAGGTATTCGCCATACATACGACGGAGGTATATCCGCCTGCAGCCGCCGCCAGAGCACCTGTGTGCATTGTTTCCTTATCAGGAAAACCCGGATCACGAAAATGCACATGTACATCAGTGAAACCCGGACAAACAGTGAGATCCGAAGCATCGATAAGATCAGCTTCGGAATACTCGTTGGGATTAATATTATCAGAGACCTTACTGATAATACCATTTTCTATAAGAATGTCTTTTTTTGAAAAGATCCCGGAAGCGGGATCGATAAGATTTCCGTTTTTTATTATCATAATGAAGTTTCCTTCTCTGTATTTCCCCTTTATTAGCAGATAAGTTCCATTTGCACTATACCAAACTATAGCATATAATTCAATGACAGATGGCATAAAAAAGTTAAGCTAAAAAAGTTGAACGGAGCATTAAAATGAAAAACATGACCTTGAAAAACATCGCTGCGGCAGTTGGCGGTGAGCTTTATGCAGAAAAAAAGTATGAGGAAAGAGTTGTTGATGCAGTAGAGATCGACAGCAGACTGATCGGGAAAAATGGTCTTTTTATTGCGACTGTCGGAGAACGTGTAGACGGACACAGCTTTATAGATGATGTTTTTTCAAAAGGGGCAGCAGCTGTTATTTCCGAAAAAAAGCTGGATGATCCCAAAGGTCCTTATATTAAGGTAAGATCATCATTTGAAGCATTGGAAAAACTTGCAGCCTTTTACAGACAGCAGATTTCAGTAAAGGTTGTGGGTATAACAGGAAGCGTCGGAAAAACAAGTACAAAAGAAGTTGTAGCATCTGTTTTATCTCAAAAGTACAAATGTCTTAAAACAGAGGGAAACTTAAACAATAATGTTGGTCTTCCACTTATGGTTCTAAGGATCAGAGATGAAGAAGTTGCAGTGCTTGAAATGGGGATCAGTCATTTTGGTGAAATGACCAGACTTTCTGAGTCTGCAAGACCGGATATTGCCATAATCACCAATATCGGAACCAGTCATATGGAGAATCTGGGTTCAAGAGAAGGAATATTTGAAGAAAAGAGTCACATAACGGATTTCCTGGCGCCTGACGGATTGGTCATTGTCAATGGCGATGATGATATTTTAGGCGGCATGGATGAGGTAAACGGTCATAAAGTAGTTAAATTCGGGCGCGGTGACAAAGCAGATGTCAGATTGACTGAAGAAAGATCATTGGGGCTTGAAGGCAATGAATTTGTGATAGAGGGCAGACTCCCGGGCGGACGTATAAAAGCAGCAGCTTCGCTTGTAGGATACCATATGGTCATAAATGCAGCCTGTGCGGCTCTTACAGCGAATGAACTCGGTCTTACTGCAGACGAGATCATAAAGGGCATAGCAAGTGTCAAAGCAATAAGCGGACGTTCGAACGTCATAAAAACGGATAATCTTACAATAATAGATGACTGTTATAATGCAAACCCCGATTCTATGAGGGCTGCGATAAAAACGGCAGCTCTTGCAAAGGGCAGAAAAGTCCTTATACTTGGAGATATGTTTGAACTCGGGGAAACGGAGCGCAAACTTCACAGAGAAGTTGGAAGTTTTATAGCAAGTGAAGAATCCGATGAGGTCATAACTATAGGAAATCTTGCAAAAGAAATTGCAGAAGGAGCAAAGGAAAACGGAGTAAAGAATGTTCACTATTTTGAGACTAAAGAAGATTTCAGAAAAGAAGAGGATAAGCTTATAAAAAATGGTGATACTGTTCTGGTCAAGGCTTCGCACGGCATGCATTTCGAAGAAATAGTTGAGGAACTGAAAGAAAG
>JAIKZC010000337.1 GCA_024682575.1 Lachnospiraceae bacterium
ATCCTGTAGTCAGACCTAAAACGTCATATGTATACATTTAGATAGATGGGTCAAGTAATTCCGTAAGGAGCCGGATGCGGGAAAGCCGCATGTCCGGATCTGAGAGGGGCTTGGGAGAATAATCTCCCTTGTCTACTCAACTCAATGGTTGATCGAATGAAAAAATGTGGCGGTAAATGATGGTGTATGAAACAGGAAAAATTCTGCTTTCTTAGGGGAGATATAATTCTCTGCCTCATTGCTTAATAAGCTTTCTTGTAATCTCCGATATGGATTTGTTTTTAGTGGAGCATTTCAATGATTTTTTGAATTAAAATGTCAGATTGGCATCAGATACAAGGTGGAGGAATGAACTGTAGCGAGCTACGGTGATTGACGACAATGCAGTATCTGATGTCAAGATGATATTTAAGTATAGAAATATATACAAGCGCTTATCATCATAATTGTAATGTGGATGTGTTTTAAGATGAATTTTATCCTGATAATACAATAGTTTTGGCATTATCAAGATTTTCCATGGAGCTGTTTATAAGAATATAGAAATCATAAAATATAATCCTTTCAGTATGAAATAAAAATTAATGTGAAGAAAATACAATGGGGACTATTACGAAGTAGAAGTATGCAGGAGGTTTATCATGAACAAAAAATTATTCGAAGAATTATATGAAAACTTGAATATTCTCTACAAAAAATATGAAAACATGAATAATAAAGATGTCTGCAAAGATATTTTGTTATTAAAAAAAATAATAGAAAAAAATATAGATGATATGAATGAACAGCAGAATTATCTAGATGAAGAAGAGTATATCAGGCGACTATGCATATCAGTTAATCAAAATAAATGATATTTGGAGATATTGCTTGTTTTGAGGTGAAATAAACTAATGGAAAATATGGAAATAATAAAAAAGAAAGATAAAGTTTTGGCAATAATTGTTAGACAAAATTATAAATGCGATGGCGTGGAGTTTATGACACCTAATGAATATTCCCAACAAGTCGCATATATGCATCACCCCAAAGGAAAAACAATTGATGCTCATATTCATAATTTGGTTCATCGTAATGTAGTGATGACTCAGGAGGTTCTTTTTATAAAGAAAGGTAAAATGAGAGTTGATTTTTATGATGATTACAAGGATTATTTGGAGAGCAGAGTACTGGATGCTGGAGATGTTATTTTATTAGTTTCTGGTGGGCATGGCTTTAAGACGCTTGAAGAACTTGAAATGATAGAAGTTAAACAGGGACCATATTCGGGCGACATGGATAAGGTCAGGTTTAGTGGTATTAGCGATAGTGATGTTAGGGGGATATAGAGGTGGATGGAACACTCGATTTTATTCCGGTGAATGAACCGCTTTTGGATGGAAACGAGAAGAAGTACCTTGAAGAATGTGTTGAAACAGGCTGGATTTCTTCTGAGGGTAGTTTTGTTAGAAAATTTGAAGACAAGATGAGTTCTTATGTGGATAGAAAGCATGGTGTTTCTGTCACGAATGGAACGGCGGCCCTTGAAATTGCGGTCAGGGCGATAGGAATCGAGGAAGGCGATGAGGTTATCATGCCAACTTTAACAATTATATCATGTGCAAATGCGGTGATTAAAGCTGGGGCTAAGCCGGTATTTGTAGATTGTGATATTAATACCTTTAACATGATTCCATCTGATATCGAAAAGAAAATCACTCTTAAAACTAAGGCAATTATGATAGTTCATCTTTACGGCCTACCAGTGCTTGTTGATGAAATTATGAAAATTGCGAATAAATATAACCTGAAAGTTATAGAGGATGCAGCTGAGATGCATGGACAGACATATTTTGGCCGACCATGTGGAAGCTTTGGAGATGTAAGTATTTTTTCTTTCTATCCAAACAAAATAATAACTACGGGTGAAGGAGGAATGATTGTAAGTGATGATGATGAAATCGCAGAGAGATGCAGAGAACTTAGAAATCTAAGTTTTAAGAAAGACAACAGATACATCCATGATGAGATTAGTGGTAATTGCAGGTTTACGAATTTACAAGCAGCTGTAGGTCTGGCTCAACTTGAACGTATTGATGAACATATAAAGAAAAAACGCTATATTGGTAAATATTATACAGAAAAATTAAATGGAATAAAAGGGTTAACTCTTCCAATAGAAAAGACTGATTATGCAGAGAATATATATTGGGTATATAGTCTGGTCATAGATGAGGATGTTGAATTAGATAATAGAAAAATACAAAAAATCCTTTCTAATAGAGGCATAGGAACGAGAACATTTTTTTGGTGTATGCATGAACAGCCTGTATTGAAAAGAATGGAGATAGCAGACGATGATAAATATGCTAATGCTGAGTTCCTTGCCAGAAAAGGTTTTTATATTCCGAGTGGATTGGCGGTTACGAATGAACAAATGAATCGTGTATCTGATGTATTGTGGAGTATCATGGAAGAAATACAGAACTAAAGCAATGTTATTCATATAAAAATGCAGTATTAATAGTATTGATATTGACTGCCTGATAAGGAATTAATGTCGGGGAAACGGGTGGGAGTTGGTATGGAGATAAAGGAGATATTTCACTATCGGACAATAACAAAGAATAAATATATATATGGAATAGAAGGGGAATCTGTGGATTTTGCCATCAGACTGCTTAAGAATGGAATTGAATTTTCAGGTTTTATATGTGAAAACGCAAAGGATATAAGCATAAATGCTTCATGTAGACCGTCGATATTTAATAAGGACGTTTATAGCTTAGATGAGTTTGAGGATTTGAAAGAAGCAGTAATAATAAGTTCAGATCTTCAAAAAAAGAGAGTTATGGAGCGGCTTACGATTGAGGGATTGGAAAATAATTATGAAGAGATTGAGATTATAGACGATTATTTGGCAGAACATATAACTTCAGATGACTCTCGGAAAGGTGTCATTATTGTCGGAACAGGAGGAACGACGAAGCAGCTTCTTAAAAGTTTGGAAAAGTATAGTTATGGATTTAATGTATTTTGTTTTTGCGTTACAGATAAAGAAGCTGGTGAAGATGAATTTCATTCAAGAAAGGTAATAGGAGTTGGGGATTTAGAGTTATATCCAGATAATCCTGTTCTAATCAGTTCCATATATAATATATCAATCTATAAACAGCTTATTCTGCATGGCGTGGATGATAAGAGGATTTATGAATGGGTATATGGACTCTTTCCTGGATATGATTTTGATGATGACAGGAAAAATTGGCCTATGATTTCGTATAGGGCTATGTATTCAATAGTACGTGATATTAGGAATAAAACTGCCATCGTATATGGATATGAAAAAACCGCGAATGCTTTAAGCAGAATATTATATATGCTTGGGATTGAAGTTGGTGCGGTATGTTTGAGGAGTTCTGTTAATGAGGATGGCAGGGCATACGATTTAATGTCAGTAAAAAATCAGAATTGTGTTGTATTAATTGCAGATCTGCCAAGTGTGGCACAGAAAAAAATTTTGGATGATTGCGGATTTTTAGAAACCGATTATATATGTGTTCATAATTACTGGTCCTATTGGGGATATAGTCATTACTCAGACTATAAAAATCCGCTTGATGCTTCAATCGGAAGGATAACGGTCGGAATAGATGATCGTAAAGATAGAGAAATAAAATTTATCAAAGATAATGAAAAAACATTAAAAATAATAACTTTAGGCGGGTCAACGACAGCACCTGTCGGAGTGAGAAATCGTTCATGGAATTATTTCCTTTCGGATATTTTAAGAAAAAACGACATTCAGCATATAATCCACAGTTTGGCAGAACCTGACTGCAATGTTTCCTGTGAGATGATGAGACTTATCAGGGATGGCATATGGGAAAAACCTGATTTGGTAATATCATATTCCGGAGTTAACAATATGAACCTTATACAGGAGCATCCGTTTTATAGCAGTTATTCAGAATTATTTTTTAAGAGCATAGATAAAAATGTGAATTTAGGAGAAAGACCGAAGGTTTCAAGATTTGAATATTGGCTGACTTATGAAAAGCTGATGCAGGCGGTGTGTAAATCTGAGGGCATTCGTTTCTATGCATTTTTACAGCCTTGCCTGTCCGGCAAAAAGAAAAATTGCAAAAATGACGCAGACATTGGAATTGAATGGGGCTATCTTTGGGATTCAGAAAAGTCTGCCTATAAATTTGTAACAGAATCAGATTCTGAATGCAGGAGAGTATATAGGGAGTATTGTAGGGAAGCTCCTGTATTTAGAAATTCGGCTGGCAATATTCGTTTGGAATGGATGTTTGATTATTCGGATATTTTTGATGATGAGGAAGATGTTTATATTGATTTTTGCCATGTAAATGAGAAAGGTAATGAAGTTATTGCCCGTAATATTTATCAGGATTTAAAAAACAAAAATGTTTGGACGTAATTATGAGGGGAGGGGTATATGTATATCCTTGGAGTTTCTTGTTTTTACCATGATTCGGCAGTCGCACTTATTCGTGATGGAGAAATTGTAGCTGCTGCACAGGAAGAGAGGTTTACAAGAGTAAAACATGATGCATCACTTCCAATTAATGCAATTAATTACGCTATGAAAGAGGCAGATATAACGGCTGATGATTTGGAGGCAGTAGCATATTATGATTCGCCCTTATTAACAGCAGATAGATTCTTACAAAACTTAAGGTGGAATGATGAAGAGACAGCTAAAGGGATGCTGGATCAGTATTACCATAAATTATTTGGGCATAAAATTTGGATTAGCAAAGAACTAGAAAATGCCATAGGAAGTCTGGGAAAATTAGGGAAACTACTTGTAACTAAGCACCATATATCCCATGCCGCATCAGCATTTTATCCATCTCCATTTGAAAATGCAGCCATTCTCACTGTAGACGGGGTAGGGGAATGGACTACAACTGGGCTGGGTTATGGAAGTAATGAAGACCTCGTTATGTATGAAGAGATAAAATACCCTGATTCCATTGGATTGCTGTATTCTGCTTTCACTTATTTTTGCGGATTTAAGGTGAATTCAGGCGATTATAAATTTATGGGACTGGCACCTTACGGGAAAGATACTTATTATGAACTGATTAAGGACAAAATAATAGATATCAGGTCTGATGGATCATTTAGATTAAATTTGGAATATTTTGATTATCACCGCGGTGGAACGATGATAAATGAGAAACGTTTTGAAGCACTTTTTGATGGACCAAGACGTCAGCCGGAGAGTCTGATAACACAACGTGAGATGGATATAGCAAAATCTGTTCAGCGTATTGTAGAAGAATTGCTTATTCTTATAGTTAAGCATTTGAAAGAACTGACGAACAGTAATACTGATAATTTGTGCATGGCTGGAGGTGTAGCTCTTAATTGTGTAGCAAACGGGAAAATTCAAAAGGAAAAAATATTTAAGAATATTTGGATACAACCGGCAGCCGGAGATGCAGGAGGGGCAATAGGCTGCGCATATTATGCATATTACAAATATTTTCGGAAAGCTCGGGTGACGGTGGTAATGGATTCGCAAAAAGGCAGCTATTTGGGACCTGATATTGACGAAGAATCGATGAAGAAATACTTTGACAAGAATGGAATAAAATATCATGACTTAACCGGTGAGGAGGATTTGCTTATAAGAAAGATAGCAGAACTTTTGGCTGATGATAAGATAGTTGGTATTGCAAGAGGAAGGATGGAATTCGGACCGAGAGCGTTGGGAAACAGGAGTATTATTGCTGACTGCAGGAAGAATACGATGCAATCGAAGATAAATCTTAAAATCAAATACAGGGAATCGTTCAGACCATTTGCACCTATTGTTCTTGAAGAAGAAAGTGACAAGTATTTTGATTTGACATCAGATAGTCCGTATATGCTAAAGGTTGGCTTGGTTAATAATTGCAGGTGTGTAGATTTTGATTTGGATGAATTGTTGAAAAGGTATGATGGAGATATGACAAAAGTTGTCTCGACACCAAGATCTGATATTCCTGCAGTTACTCATGTTGATTATTCGGCAAGAATTCAGACGCTAAATCGGGAAAGGAATCCGTTTTTATATAAACTTATGAAATTTTATAAGGAGCTTACAGGATGCGCAGTTTTGGTGAACACTTCATTTAATGTTCGTGGGGAGCCTATAGTGTGCAATTATATTGATGCTTATAAATGTTTTATGCGAACTGATATGGACGTGCTCTTGTGTGGAAATTGTATTTTGTACAGGGAAGAGCAGCCTGAATTCATAGATGACAATTGGAGGCAGGAATATGCACTTGATTGAGAATACAGGTAAATCGCGGATAATGGATTGGCACCATGATAATAAAAATAGAGAGTTAAATAATGTAGGGGATGTTTGCGAAAGTTATTATTTAAAATTTGATAATAATAATAACATTTTTGAGTATTCATTTGACTCTGTTGAAAATTTAAGAAAACTGATGCTTATGTATATGCCGGATTATTCGGAGAAATATCTGCATGAATTAGCAGTTATGGCTTTTAAGGAACGCTTTACACTTGAAACTTTTAAGGATATTTCTGATTGTGCAGAAAAGGATACTGCACATAAGAATGATAATAACGATAAATTTAAGATTCCGGACTTTGTTTATGTGTTGTAGCTAATACGGAGGATATTAGGAATGACGGAGAAAAACATAAATGGCAGAATTGTGATTTATGGTGCAGGGAATTGTGGGAAAGATGCCTGTCAGTATTTTGGTGCTGAAAGAGTTGTGGCATTTTGTGACAGCAATGAAAATAAATGGGATTCTGCATTTATGGAAAAAACTGTTATCTCTCCGCCAGAATTATACGAAAAAAAATATTTTACTGTGGTTGCTATAAGGAATGCGGAAGAAAACAGGAAAATATGTGAGGAACTTTATTTAAACAAAGTTCCATTTAAATCTTTTTCTGATATTGAAGATCCAATTTATCAAAGGCTATTAGGGTTGATAGAGCAAAGGCCATTTCACATGAATGTCGAAACCTCTAACTATTGTCCAATGAAATGCATTTTCTGTCCCAACAGACTTTTGACACGAGAGCCAAGCGTTATGCCTGTAGATATATTTGAGAAGATTATATGTCAATATATTGAAGATTTTTCGGGGGGGGCACTAGGGATAGGAAGTATGCAGTCGGATTTCCTTTCAGATCCGTTTCTTATGGAACGGGTTAGGTTTTTATCAGAAAAGAAATCTGATTTATGGATTTATTCGACAACACCTTTATTGTCCATGGCGAAATACAGTGATGAAGAGGTGCTGGAGATAATAAGGATTTTTGATTTTCTTGAAATATCGGCACATGGATATGAT
>JAIKZC010000363.1 GCA_024682575.1 Lachnospiraceae bacterium
ACATTTATCTTAACAATTCCGGTGCCTGTCACCGTTAACAAGGATTACAATAATGAAAGATAAAATATTTAAAGTTTTTATTTCTTCAACTTACAAAGATCTAAAGGAACATCGTAATAAGGTTATAGAGGCTATACTTAAGATGGAGTACTTGCCGGTAGGAATGGAAATGTTTAATGCATCTAGTGATGAGCAGTGGAAAGTAATCACTGATACAATTGATGATTGTGATTACTATATTCTTATTTTGGGTAAGCGATATGGTTCAGTGATGAAGAAGGAACCTGAAGAAGGTATGAGTTATACGGAGCGTGAGTTTCGCTATGCATTGGAACATCGTATGGGAAATATTATTTAAAAGAATTAATTATTATAAAAAATGATTAAAAAAATTGCAAGTGGATGTTAAAACGATTATAATTCGGTTTATTAAAGAGGGTAATATATGGGCAAAATTAAACTTAGCTATATAGCACGTGGTAACATAGAGGGTGCAAAGGAATACAAGAAAGAGAATACAGAACATATTCGTGATTTAATGCTAGAGGCGGATAAAAGAATTGAGTTAGACAAGATTGGCTATGCTAATGCATATAAGAAAGCAGCTACATATTTGGCAAGGTAGTTACTTTTAGCGGTAAGATGTGTCTGTCGTTGTGAACTGATGTTTAAAACACATGACAGACATCAAAAAATAAAGTGCCTGTCACTGTGACAATATTGGTGCCTGTCATCGTTAACAAAATGTGAATAAATGTTCGAAACGCTTGACAGGCACTTTGATTTGGCCTGTATTACATATAATTGAAAATTATGTCATAATATTGAAAAGATATTATTGTGTTGAAATTATCTATAAACGAAAATTTAAGTGGTGAGGACGATAAAATGACAATTAGCGAGCGAATATTTGAAAGACTGGCACAACTATCAATGACCCAAAAGGAGTTTTCAGAAAAGACAGGGATTTTGCCTAGTACGATCAGTGAATGGAAAAAGAATAAGACCAATCCGTCATCAGAAAAGATAATGCCTATTTGTGAGGCGATTGGAGTAACACCGGATTGGCTGCTTTCGGGGATAGATCCTGCAGGCAGCCGAGAGGAGAGTAGGGATTATTATACTGTTAAGAAGGATACTGATATGGGAAAGCTGATTGCTTATTATAATCTTCTTGAACCGGCTTTTCGTGAACGTATTATAGGGTATGCAGAAGCTTATGCTTCATTGAAGGAAAAAGGATGAAGGTACTCATTCTAATAAAAAGGGAACCAGAGCGAAGGAGCTGTATCCTTTCAAAATTCACTCGCTTTGTCTTATGACAAATCATTTTCATATGGCGATAGAGACAGTTGATATTGAACTGTGGAAAATCATGCAAAGGATACTTCATCCATCGAAAGTATGTATTATCATAGATATTATATAACTGAAACGAAGCGGGATTAAGAGCCATGTTATATTGACAATTTTCATCGAATAGAATATTATAAATTCGTAAAAAGCGAATTTGCGAAAGGCGAGGTACTAAAGATGATAGTAATGGATGTGAAGCTAAATCATATTTATGGATTTGATGATTTCCATGTTAATTTTACATATCCGAGAAAGCTCTCAGTGTCCTTACTTGGAAGCGAATCGCTGGAAGGAAGGGAACGTTTTCGATTCAAAAAGGCAGTAATTCTCATGGGAACAAATGCGACTGGAAAGACTAGCCTTGGAAGAGCATTACTTAAGATTTTTAAATCTGTAAAAGAAGCAAACGAAGCTATTTTAAGAGAGTTAAACGAGGGTGATCAACCTTCTGAATTTCAGGTTGATTTTGTTAATCAGGGATATGTTCTTCATCGTTTATCCGGCGTAGTAGATGGGGAAAATGTAACTTTTAATTATTATACAGCAGACATTGATGAAATGGATTCATACGAGATGGCAGTTAGTAAGCTTATTGATCGCACATCTGAATTAGCCGGAAGTATTAAAGCTTTAAAAAATGCTGTCGGTCCATTGGAATATAGATTTGCATATCCTGAAATAGAGAATTCCATCAAATTCAATGATGTTAAAAAGTCAGAACTTCTTAAAACATTACGTGCAGTAATAGGCACTCTTGATCCGACATTAACAGATGTGTCTATAGCTAAAGATTTAAAGGACTCGTTCATTATAAGGCGTAGGGGTAAAGAGATAATCATCCAGGAAGGAAAATTATTAAACCGTGATCTGTTATCCAGTGGTACAGCTGAAGGAATAGACGTAGCTGTTTTTTTGGCATCTATGCTCTCAGATAAGAATTGTTTTTATTATTGTGATGAACATTTCTCTTATATTCAAAGCGACATAGAAAAAAGAATATTTGGTCTTATGGTCGAAAAGCTTGGAAAAAATGAGCAGCTCATATTTACAACACACAATACAGATATGTTAAATCTAAATCTTCCAAAGCATTCATTTGCTTTTATGAAGAAAGAAATAGATGATGATAAATACTCCGTATCGGTAACTTTTGCTTCTGATATGCTTAAAAGAAATACAGACTCTGTAAAATGTGCAATGGAAAATGATGTTTTTGGGTCAATACCTGATGATTCATTACTGGATGAATTGGAGGGCTAAGCATGGAGAATAAAAAGTGTTTTTATCTTGTAGAGGGTGAATGTGAAGAAAAACTACTTAAGGCCTTGAAGGGAAAGCCAGCTCTTATAGAGCCGGGTGTTGTTAAGAAATTTAATGCTGTTCAAAATGAAATACCAACATCAAAACTTATGTCATTTGATCCTGGTTGCAGAGTGGTCTTGGTGTTTGATACTGACAAGGAAGAGACAGTACACTTAAAGAAAAATATTGAACTTCTCAAAAATATGTGCGCAAACGTTGAAGTTTTAACAGTTACTCAGGTTTTAAATTTTGAGGATGAGATCGTTAGAAGCACTGATGTAGATAAGGCTCAGGATATTACAAAGAGTGAGAATGTCTCAGATATGAAAAGAGCAGTCAATCGCATGAAAGAAAATGAGTTTAGGCTGGCTTTGAAAAGGCATAAGTTTGATATATCAAAACTCTGGAGCAAAAAACCGCCAAAGTTTTTTTCTTTTATAAAACAGCAGGCGGAGTTTATAAAAGTAAGAAATGAAAGGTGAGCATAGATATTTGCACAGACTGTGCATTGTTGACTCTTCGGATGTTAGTCTTGATAGTTAGCATATACGCGATGACACGATGAGTGACACGATGATGACGATGATGCGTTCATAAATAAAAATAATGCCTGTCCTTTGGAAATGAACAAACGTTCAAAAACTACTTGACAGGCACTATTTAATAATGCATAGTTCATATGATTGCATTCTTGGAAATGGAGTGCTTGTAAACATTGAGGTTCAAAGAGCTGACAATGATGATCACTTAAGGCGAGTACGTTTTAATGCATCAAGTATTACAGTAAAGGATTCCAATACTGGAGAAAAGTTTGAAAATGTAAAAGATGTTTATGTGGTGTATATTTCGGAAAATGACTTCTTGG
>JAIKZC010000364.1 GCA_024682575.1 Lachnospiraceae bacterium
GTTCGGCTTATCTGTTTCCAACGAGGGACGCTTTCGCTGCAAAAGAAAAATCGCAGCGGTACTAGTTCCGCAAAATACGCGGAACAAGGACCGGCGTTTTTCATGACCCCTCTTTTGGAAACAGATAATCCTCGCAACTCATGTTTTCACTTAATTTTACAATTCATAAATAGAAAAAACGATTGACAGATTGAATTAAACTATTGGATGTTTTTGTTAACCTAAGCCGCGAACCTTAAATGTTCCTAAAGAGGATTGTGCGAGACGCCGGCACTTATGCCGCGTTTTTTGCGGCATTACGTACCGCTGCGTCGGAGCCCAAAGCGAGAGCGTTCCTCGTAGGAACTTTAAGGCGAACGGCGTAACAGGCGAAGTACGAAAAACAAAAACCTATATGTTTTGGTCAGTTTATTGCAGGAATCCGCATTTACTGCGGATTCCGTGTGATAACCTTTAACATGTGTCAAACAGGCCCGCAGCGCAGCTGCATTTAACTGGCCTGTTTGAGTAGAGTACTTAGCGAGGTTTTCTCGAGCTTAGTACGAACCATACAAGTTTGCTTAGCGAGGTTCTTTCGAGCTTAGCAAGCTTGTTTGCATGACTTTGAGGCACGCAGTGACGAAAAGTCATGCTATTTAAGCTTAAAAGGGGGTTACGAATGGCGATAGAAGCAACTGAGAAAATATACGAAAGAGATTCGTACATATATGAATTTGATGCCATTGTAGAGGATTGCGTACTTAATGAAGACGGAAGCTACAGGCTTATACTTAATAGGACTGCTTTTTTTCCGGAGGGTGGCGGACAGGAAGCAGACAGCGGAATAATCATGAGTACGGAAGATGATTCTGCACCTGTGGATGTCGTAGATGTTCAGATAAATGATGATGGCATTATTGAGCATAAAGTAGATAAATTTTTTACAAAGGGCTGCAATGTTCATGGTATAGTTAATTTTGAAAAACGTTTTGACAGAATGCAGCAGCATACCGGAGAGCATATATTTTCCGGGATTGCCCATCACTATTTTGACTGTGATAATGTTGGATTTCATTTAAGTGATGACAGCGTTACATTAGACCTCAATAAAAAGCTTTCAGAGAAAGCTGTAGCAACTATAGAATCAAAAGTCAATGCTGCTATCCGTCAAAATATAAAGGTAGTGGCTGAGTATCCCGATGACATCAGACTCCATAAAATGGGATTCAGACGAAAGGATGGCATCAGCGGTGCTATCAGAGTCGTAACTATAGGAAATGTTGACTCCTGTGCCTGCTGTGCGCCGCATCTTAAAACTACTGCGGAAGTAATGATGCTTAAGGTGCAGTCGGTCATAAATTATAAAGAAGGCGTCAGGATAAGCATTTTGTGCGGCATGAGGGCGTTGAGACAGTATAATGATTATGCACATGTCTTAGGAGAAATGTCCCATACTTTAAGTGTAAAGCCGCTTGAAGTGGAGGAAGGACTTAACAGGCTTATAGAAGAGAAAAATAATCTTATTATTGCGCTTAAGGATAAAGAGCGCGAATTGCTTGATGAGCGAATTTCAAATCTGCCTTCTGATGTAAAAAACGCCTGCCTTTTTGTTGAGAATATAGATAAATTTGTGATGAGAAGTAAGGTAAATGAGCTTACGGAAAAGAGAACGGGCTTCAATGCGATATTCGACGGAAATGATGAGAGTGGATATTCATTTATAATCGGTTCTGCTGATAAAGATACACGAAGTGCGCTTGAGATCCTTACGGAGAAATTTTCCGCAAAGGGCGGTGGAAAGCCGGAAATGGTACAGGGTTCAGTCAAAGCAGACAGAGAAGATATAAAAAATCTGTTTTCTGAATTGGATTAAAGGTTTATAATTAAATAAATAAATGATTCAATAGGAGGAAGCTATGACAAAGTTGACAATGTATAAGTGCGATGTGTGTGGAAAATGTTATGAGACCGAGAAAGAGGCTCTCGATTGTGAAGCAAGAGATTATGCAACAGATGCACAGGCTACCGGACGATATAAAACACTTGAAGAGAATATAGATAAAGACATTGATGAGAACGGTACGGTTGACTGAGTTATTTTGAAAGGAATTAGTTCTTTATATGGCTGATAAAGAAAGAGCATTGATAGCTATGAGCGGCGGTGTGGACAGTTCCATCGCCGCTTATCTTATGCAGAGAGAAGGATATGAATGCAGAGGGGCGATGATGAAATTATATAAGCCCGACTGCCCCAAAGCAGTATTTAATACTGATGAAGAAGATGCTAAGGCAGTAGCAGACAGGGTAGGCATTCCCTTTGACCTTTTAGATTTCGAAGAGGATTTTAAGAAAAAAATAATAGAGAAATTTATAAGGGTATACGAAGAAGGCGGAACTCCAAATCCCTGTGTAGACTGCAACAGATATATAAAATTCTCAAAAATGCTGGAATTTGCTGCTGAAAAAGGCTGCAATTACATTGTTACAGGCCATTATGCAAGGATTGAAAAAGATCCTGACAGTGGCAGATATATCCTAAAAAAAGCAGTGGATTTAACAAAAGATCAGAGTTATGTGCTCTATAATCTTACACAGGAAGAGCTTGCACATATCAAACTTCCGTTAGGTGAGATGACAAAAGAAGAGGCAAGAAAGCTTGCTGAAGAAAACGGTTTTGTAAATGCCCATAAAAAAGACAGCCAGGATATATGCTTTGTTCCTGATGGAGATTATGTTTCGTTCATAGAATCTTATAAGGGTAAAAGCTATGAAGAGGGTAATTTCATAGATAAAGACGGAAATATCATCGGAAGGCACAGAGGTGCTATACATTATACAAAGGGTCAGAGAAAAGGTCTTGGAATAGCTGCCGGTCATCCGATCTATGTATCCTCTAAAAATATGAAGGAAAATACAGTGACAGTGGGAGAGGAAGAAGATATTTTTACCGACAGCTGCATTGTAGAAGATCTGAACTGGATAGCATTTGATGAGTTAAAATCTGAACTAAGATGTAAGGTTAAATTAAGATATCGTCAGATTGAGAAGGACTGCACCCTCTATCCGCAAGGGGATGGGAGAGTCAAAGTCCTTTTAGACGAGGCGCAGCGGGCTATAACCGCAGGACAGGCAGCTGTATTTTATGATGGTGAAAATGTCATTGGCGGTGGAACTATTATAGAAGAGAGCCTTTGATACTAAACGGCAGCCCCGGCTTTTATTCTTTTTACCAATGCCGGCATTTGTGACAGCATTATCGCTATAAAGACCAGTGCACATCCGGCGAGTTCTCGGGAACTCAGGCGTTCACCAAGTATGAGCCAGCCGAAAAAGGCGGCAAATACAGCCTCAAGGCTCATTATTATGGATGCAGCCGCAGGTTCAATGTATTTCTGACCTACTATTTGAAGCGTATAGGCAACACCGCTTGAAAAAATTCCTGCATATGCGATCGGAAAAAGTGCAGCTAAAATTGCATTCCAGGAATTATGCTCAAAAAAGATGGCTGATATGGCAGATAATACGAAAACAACTGCAAATTGTACGCAGGACATAACGATAGGATCAGCATATACAAAATGATCGATTATCATTATATATACGGCAAAGGCAACAGCGCAGAGAAGAAGCGGGATATCTGCGCTGTATATATTTTCGATACCGTCTGCAAGGCTTAAAAGATACATTCCGCCGAGGCATATAAAAGCTGAGATTATAGTAAGAAAAGAAACGGTTTTTTTAATGAAAAGAACCGAGACAGCAACTATGACAACATAGACCGTCGTAAGAAATCCTGATCTGCCTGAAGCTGCAACTCCCTCCGGATAAAGTCCGATCCCGAATTGCTGCAGGTTAGTTGCGATATAAAGAGAAAGACCGCAGGCTATTCCTCCCTTTACAGAATTTTTTCGTTCAGGGATTTTAAATCCATTATTTAGTCTTGACCTTATGAAAATAAAGATGGACAGGAAGACGGTGGCAAATAAAGCTCTGCTGGCATTAAAGGCAAAGGCTCCTACAGTGCCCGAAGCTGAGGTCTGTGCCACAAAGGCACTTCCCCAGATCAAAGTGGTTATGAGGAGGGCTGCAAATCCTCTGAGAGTTCTTTTCATTAGTGTTTTCTCCGTAATTTTTTAGTTATAATCAGTCTTTATAAGACAAAGACCCTTGGCAGGTGCGGTATATCCGGCTTTCTGACGGTCACAGGCTTCAACTATGGCTTTCATTTCCTCTGCAGGACGCTTGTGAAGACCGATCTCTATAAGTGTGCCGCTTATGATCCTCACCATATTCTGAAGAAAGCCGCTGCCGTGAATAGTTATATACACATATCCGCCGCTCCTTAAAATATCAATCTTATCAATTTTTCTAACGGTGCTTTTCTTCATCTTTGGATTTCCACAAAAACTCTTGAAATCATGTTCACCGATCAGGTAGTCTGAAGCAGATTTCATGGCTTCCGTATCGAGTTCCTTATCAAGAGGGGTATAGTATCTTCGGTCGAAAACCGGTTTTACTTTTCCATCGTAAATACTGTATCGGTAGGTTTTTCCACTGGCATTGTATCTCGCGTGAAATCTGTCGCCGGCCTTTTCAACTGATGTTACAGCGATATCCTCAGGAAGATAGTGATTAAGGTAATCGCGTATTTCCATAGGACTTTTATCTGTGTTGAG
>JAIKZC010000394.1 GCA_024682575.1 Lachnospiraceae bacterium
GGGCAAAACTTTACCTCATCAGGTATCTCTGTTCCACACTTATCACAAAACATCTTTTCTCTCCTCCTTAAAAAACATAGATTTATTATATCCTATCTTTACTTAAAAATCTCTAAAAATATACAAAGCCACGACTATTACCTCATAAAACAATAACTTGTAATTTATTATCAACTTTACGCCACTCTTGACAAGAAAGTATGTGTTTTGCAATATAGCTTGCCTAAAAAAATATTTTCTTTTATGCTTAACATATATATTTTTTTGCCGATAAATATATATAGAAATTTCAAACAGGAGGAATCTGAATGAATTATTGTATCGAAGTCATGATGGAGGAGCATAGAAATATCAATCGAATGCTCAAGGTGATCAGGCAGATCTGCGAGGGAATAATCGATGGCAAAGATATCGATATCGATGAGTTCAGATCTATTGTTGATTTTATTAAAAATTATTCCGATAAGTATCATCATGGAAAAGAGGAAGAATTCCTTTTTCCTGAAATGACACGTACTCTTGGAAAAATAGCAGATAATCTTATCAATCATGGTATGCTTGTCGAACATAATATGGGGCGTGACTGTTGCATGGCTTTATCTTTAGCAATAGGACGTTATTCGAAGAATCCGACAAGTTCCTATAAGCTCGACATCATATCCGAGGCTATGGGGTATTGTAAAGTCCTTAAAAATCATACTGATAAGGAAGACAGAGTGGTGTATACCTTTGCGGAAGAGCATCTGGATAAGGATCTTTTTGCATTGGTAAATGAGAAAACAAAAAAATTCGAGGAAGAGAATACAGATAAGAGAAATAAGTATCTGGATCTTATCAAAACTCTCGAAGAAAAATACATTGAAGAATAAGACAACGAAAACTGCCGGATCAAATTGTCCGGCAGTTTTTTATCATAAAATATAACAGATAGATATTTCTTTCCTGTCAATCTCCCTTTACGTTATCAAAAACCAGATCACTGAAAGACTCAGGACCGTCATTTTCAAGGAAACCATTTGAAGCCATGAAGTCTGCATACTGCATAACGCCCTTGCATTCGCTGCTGTACACTGCACCTTCTGCAGTAAGATATTCCTTGGCTGTTGCTTCATCAACATCAAGTTCGTTGCATAAGAGTGCCGCAGCTTCATCGGGATTTTCATTGATCCAGTCTATTGCATCCTGAAGAGCTTTTACAACATTTTCGTATAATTCCGGATCTTTCTCCTTTAATGATTCTGAGCCAACAAATACTATAAATGAGTTTCCATCAGGCCACACGTCTGAAAGTCCCTCAACTTCGTGAAGATTTGAATTTTCAGCCTCTTTATAGATATATGGAGAGGTTGTAAGCTGACAATCTACTGATCCTGACTCTAAAGCAGCCATTCCATCAGGGTGTGACATAGCTACAATATTGTTATCAAGAGCATGTGCATCACCAAAGTTCTTTTCTGCAGCCATTGCAAGAAGGATGTGCTGGAAACTTCCTATATTTACCAGTGCGATCTTATCCTCAGCTTTTATATCTGTAAGTGAATTTATATCAGCTCTGTTTGTCATTATCTTATGAGGCTGAGAACTCATAGCTGAAGCTATTTTTACCGGAATTCCACTTGTTATTGCTGTAATTGCAGGACCTAATCCCATTCCTCCAAATTGGATCGCGCCTGCAGTAAGGCCTTCATTTATCGCGGAACCCGAATTTAAGGTCTGCCAGTTAACCTTAACATCGGGCTCATATTTCTCAATTAGTTTATTTGCTTCCATTACTTTCAAAGGAGCATATGCCAGTCCATTCTGACAGGCTATCGATATCTCACTGATCTTTGCCTCTGACTTACCACATGCCGTTAAAGACAAAAGCATAGCAGTGGCCAAAACACACGAAATAATTTTTACAGACTTCTTAAACATTTTTGAACCTCCATTTAATTATAAATAATTGATTATATTTATATAACCTATTTCTTTGAAGATTATAATATAGCTGATTAAATAATTCAACTTTTTTATAAGTAAAAAGTATAGGTTTTTGTTTTTTAGGATTTCACCTGTTGCGTTGTTCGGCTTATATGTTTCCAACGAGGGACGCTCTCGCTTCAAATGAAAAATCGCAGCGGTACTAGTTCCGCAAAATACGCGGAACAAGGACCGGCGTTTTTCATGCCCCTCTTTTGGAAACATATAATCCTCGCAACTCACGTTTTCGCTAACAGAAATATGTGGTTTAGTTATAGTATTGCTAAACAGTAAACCGTTAATGTAGACCAAAGCCGCGAACCTTAAACGTTCCTAAAGAGGATTGTGCGAGACGCCAGCACTTATGCCGCGTATTTTGCGGCATTACGTACTGCTGCGTCGTAGCCCAAAGCGAGAGCGTTCCTCGTAGGAACTTTGAGGCGAACAGCGCAACAAGCCATAGCCGAACAACGCAACAGGCAAAGCTAAAACCTATGACTTTTCGCCACTTCGTGCCTCAAAGTCATGCAAACAGGCCATTTAAATGCAGCTGCGCTGCGGGCCTGTTTGGCACTTGTTTTAATTTATCACACGGAACCCGCAGTAAATGCGGATTCCTGCAATTAAGTCACCAAAATATATAGTTTTTAAGCGGCGAATATATTTGTCAAAAGCGATTTCTTGCGGTATTATAGAATTGCTGTTCAATTTAGAACAAAAGGTTAGAAGAGGTGAGTAACAGATGAATCGTATAGTTAAAGAAATAATTGAGTGGATCGCAGTTGTTGTTGTGGCTGTAGTACTTGCTTATTTTGTAAATCATTTTATTATAGTGAATGCAATTGTGCCATCATCTTCGATGGAAAAAACAATAATGACAGGGGACAGAGTTATAGGATATCGCCTGGCATATAGTTTTTCTGAACCGGAGCGTGGAGATATCATCATATTTAAGTTTCCTGATGATGAATCCAAACTTTATATAAAAAGACTTATAGGTCTTCCGGGTGAAACGGTGGAGATAAAGGAAGGCAAGGTTTTTGTTAATGGAGAGGCTTTGGATGAACCCTATCTGACAGTTACAACAGAGGGGACTTTTGGACCTTATACAGTTCCTGAGGGACATTATTTTATGCTTGGAGATAACAGAAATAATTCAGCAGATTCAAGATATTGGAATAATACATATCTGGCCAGAGAAAAGATAGTTGGAAAGGCTGTTTTTAAGTACTGGCCCGGATTTAAGGGACTGTAAAATAAACTGAAGAAGGAAGGAAATGTCATGATCTCAAAAAAAATGGAGGCTCTTGTAAAGAATAATTCTGTTATAAGGATTATGTTCGAGGAAGGCCAGCTTATGGCAAAAGAGTTTGGAGCAGAAAATGTTTATGATTTTTCATTGGGAAATCCAAACATACCTGCACCGGCGAAGGTTAAGGAATGCGTAAAGAGGCTTATTGAAGAGGAGGATCCTGTCGTATTGCATGGATATATGAATAATGCAGGATTTCCCGATGTGAGGAAAAAAGTTGCCGATTCATTGAATAAGAGATTTGACACTTCTTTTGATGAAAATAATATAATGATGTGCGTAGGTGCGGCCGAGGGGCTTAATTGCGCTTTGAAGGCAATTCTGAACCCTGGAGATGAGGTCGTTACTTTCGCACCTTATTTTGTTGAGTATAAAAATTACGTTGCAAATTATGACGGAATATTAAAAGCAGTATCACCGAATACAGATACATTTATGCCGAATATTGACGAATTCCGTTCACTTCTGAATTCAAAGACCAAGGCTGTAATAATCAATAATCCCAATAATCCATCAGGCGTTATTTATGATGAAGATACAATTAAAGAAATAACTTCGGTGATGGAAGAAAAACAGAAAGAATATGGAACTGAAATATTCCTGATAGCAGATGAGCCATACAGGGAACTTGTATATACGGAAAAAGAGGTTCCTTATCTTACTAAATATTATGATAATACTTTGGTATGTTATTCATTTTCAAAAACTCTTTCTCTTCCCGGTGAACGTATAGGATATCTTGTAGTTTCAAACGAATGTGTCGATCATGAGGATTTATTTTCGGCAGTTACAATAGCAAACAGGGTAATAGGCTGCGTAAATGCACCGTCACTTTTTCAGAAGGTTGTTGCTGAATGCTTGGATGAAAAGGCGGATATTAATTTTTATGCCAAAAACAGAGAGGCATTGCTTAATGGGCTCACAGAATGCGGTTTTGATTGCGTAAGACCTGAAGGAGCTTTTTATCTATTTATGAAGACACCTACGGAAGATGAGAAGGAATTCGTTGAAGAAGCAAAAAAAGAACATATACTTCTTGTGCCCGGATCTTCATTTTGCTGTAAAGGATATGTAAGAATCGCATATTGCGTAGACTATAAAACTATTATTAATTCGATGCCGGGATTTAAGAGGCTTGCAGAAAGGTATGGACTTAAAAAATGAGCTTTGAAGACAATATCAGAAAAGTTATTCCCTATACACCGGGCGAACAGCCGCAGAGAAAGGTGATCAAACTAAATACAAATGAGTGTCCGTATCCACCATCGGAAAAGGCTATAAAAGCATTAAGAGAATTTGATACGGATTTATTCAGAAAATATCCTGATCCTGAATGCAGTGATCTGGTCAAGGCTCTGGCTGACTATTATAATCTGGATGAAAAACAGGTATTTGTCGGTGTGGGTTCAGATGATGTGCTCTCTATGTGTTTCCTGACTTTCTTTGCAGGAAAGAAACCGGTATTGTTCCCGGACATTACATATTCATTTTATGATGTATGGGCGGATGTATATAGAATTCCTTATGAAACTATTGCACTCGATGAAGATTTTAATATCAGGGCAGAGGATTATAAAAGAGATAACGGCGGAATAGTTATAGCAAATCCAAATGCTCCTACGGGAGTGGAAGAGCCTCTTGAAAAGATAGAAGAGATAATAAAGTCATCTCCGGATTCAATAGTGATCGTGGATGAAGCGTATGTAGATTTTGGAGTCAATACAGCACTTCCGCTTATCAATAAATATAAAAATCTTATTGTGACCAGAACAATGTCAAAATCAAGAGCACTTGCAGGTATGCGTATAGGATATGCATTTGCGGATGAAAGACTTATAAAATATCTTAATGACGTAAAATTCTCTGTTAACTCTTATACAATGAATATGCCGGCATTGACAGCAGGAAAAGCTGCAATACTTGATGATGATTATTTCAGGGAAATACGGGATAAAGTAGTCAATACCCGTGAGTGGACAAAAAAAGAGCTTAAAAGACTGGGATTCAGCTTCAGAGACTCCAAAACAAATTTTATTTTTGCAAAACATGAAAAGGCATCAGCTGAAAAACTTTTTGAAGAGTTAAAGGCAAATGATATTTATGTTAGATATTTTAAGAAAGACAGACTTTCAGATTATCTCAGGATCTCGATAGGAACAGATGAGGAGATGAAAAGGCTTATAGAAGTGCTTGAAGGGCTTTTATAAATTGAATCTGAAAGCTGATCTTTCTGATCCATTAAGTTTCTGTTCACAGAATAAACACGTTAAAAACAAAATTTGAAAATAAAATTCTGATAATCTAGAATCCATACGAGGAGCCTATTAGTGAAGACTCCGGATGGAGGATAATTATTATGAAGAAACGGAATTTAAGCAAATTAGGGATAGCAGTAAGTGCAGCAATGCTTACACTTGCAATGGTTGGATGCTCATCAACAACAGGCAGCGCAGTTTCAACAGAGGTTGCAGCTGTTTCAGAAGCACCGACAGAAATGCCTTCAGAGATGCCTACAGAAGCAGCTGAAGCAGAGGGAACGGAAGTACGTGCTAAAATAGTTTCGATTGATGGAGAGACAATTACTTTAGAAACTCTTGCCGATGGAAAGATGGGCGGCAAAGATGATAAGCAGATGGGTGAAAAGCCGGATGCAGATTCTACAGAAGAGGCAGCTACAGGTGAAGCTCCTGAGGGAGCACCTGATGGAGAAGCACCTACTGGTGAAGCTCCTGAAGGAGCACCGAGTGGTGAAGCACCTAGCGGAGAAGCACCTACAGGTGAGGCACCAACTGGTGAAGCTCCTACAGATGGAAAAGGCGGCCCTCAGGGCGGCGGTCAGGGCGGCGGTCAGGGCGGCCCCGGCGGAAAACAGAATGGAGAAAAACCTCCTGGTGAGAAGCCTAGCGGCGAGCAGCCCAGTGGTGAGAAGCCTAGCGGCGAGCAGCCCAGTGGTGAGCAGCCCAGTGGTGAGCAGCCTGGCGGTGAGAAACCTGAAGGTTCCACAGAGGAGGCAGCTGAGGCAGAGGGAACAGGCGAGACACTTACCCTTACACTTACAGATGCTACAGAATATAAAGATTGTACAGTTGATGATCTTGAAGCAGACACTCTTGTTGTTGTAAGCTATAAT
>JAIKZC010000082.1 GCA_024682575.1 Lachnospiraceae bacterium
ATCATCAAGTGTTTTCATCCTGCTCAGGAGCTTATTAAAGGCATCCATGATCGATTCTGTTTCGGTATAATCCGGAATTTTCTCATCAGTAACTCCAAATCCCGAATCTACTGATTCAATTACTTTTGTGATCTTATCAAACGGGTGTACCAGTATTGATGCTGCCACTACTGCAAAAATAAATATTCCTGCTATCAGTGTAACCACCAGTATATTGTTTTTATGCCTGAGTACGTCTACATTATCAGCCACTGTACTCGTGGATGAGCTCGCAAATATTACTCCATCTATTGTTTTTTCATCTGATTTATAGATCGGAACCGCAAGCTCAATATAGGAATTCACATTATCATAATTCTGTATGACAGTTCCTGTCTCAGCACAGTTGATTATCTCTTTCGCAACCATCGTCTTACCAGCCGACATATCATAGGTATCAACAACCACCTCAAAATTATTGTCTATTATAAGGATCCGCCCGTTAAAAAAACTTGAAAAGAGATCAAGTTCTTCTTCTACATATGCCTCGTCCTCGTTTTCAAGGAATTTCACCTTTGACAAATGGTTTGCAAGAATTCTGAACTGAGTAACCGTATTATTTTTCTGATTGGAAATAGCCCTGCTCCTGTAATCATTAAGCATGCTCTCTCTCATCACGATAATAGAAAATACGCCTACCAGCATGACAATGGCAAGAATTCTAAACTTTAAACTTTTTAATACTTTTGATTTCTGAATTATAAAAGAAATGATCGTTTTTAACATTTTAATCACGCCTGAAAATATATTCTGGGATTTAAGATTTTAACCTGTTTAGCTTAACTGTTTTGTAATTCTTTGTCAAGTTCATCTTGCATCAAAAGCAAAACTTGTTCTATCTCTATCCTGGTGATAAAATAGTAATTGTATACAAATGTCTCGCATTTTTTCAAAAGGGAGATGGTGAATATGAACAATTTTTTCAAAGCGATTACAGCAACCATTCTAATAGCTGCAATTACCACAGTTCCCGTTTTCGCAGCAACTCCTGCGGCAGCAGAAAAGGCGAATCAGATTGTATCTGAGATCATCAGACCGGGAATGACCGATGCCCAGAAAGTTCAGGCCTGTAATGATTATCTTATCAAAAATTTATCCTACGACTATAGTTTTACGAACTGTACGGCCGACTCCGCTCTGACTAACGGCTCAGCAACACCTGAAGGATACGCTGATTCCTTCAAGCTTCTCATGGATGCCTGCAGCATACCATGTCAGATTGTAAAAAATGCCGATCTGGACCACACCTGGAACCGCGTATATATAAAAGGTGTTCCCTATGAAGTGGATGTAAGCATGAACGATTCGAGCGAAAGCAATGATTTCACTCTCATCACTGCCGAAGAATTCTTCCAGAATCTTTTGTATTGCGTGGATGTACATTCTTATGTAGATAAAACCTGATCAATATTTTATGCTAAAAAACCGTGAGTCTGAATGATCTTCAGACTCACGTCATTTTTTTTAGTGATACAAAAATCCTATAAAAAATTTTCAAATCATACTCATAAACTTTTCCACAGTTTTTAGGAGTTCATTATTGTAATTCTGCAGTTCTCTTACATACTTTTCAGTATCATTATTAGTCATGATCTCATTTATAAAACTAAACGATAGCTCATCATAAAAGGAACTTTTTTTGGCATAATCCCACCATAGTTTTTCAATATCAAAATGAAAATCTCCATTCGACCAGGGTTTATCCTCTGTATAATGTACAATAGTCGCATGCTCTTTTACCTTTTCGTATGTCAAACCTGCTTCTTTTCCCATTCTGGCAATAAAATTATATTTATCACCATCCATATATCCGATTTTTTTCCAATGTACCCAATTTAAAATATCCTGATCAGGAAACTCCATTTCATAATTCCAAATATTTACAGCATCCATATATGTCTGAAAATTATAATTTTTTCTCATTTGTTCTAAATTCAGCAACATAACTCCTGAGTTAAAATATCTATATCCATTATCAAAAGCCTCTTTAAGCATCTCCCTCTGTTTGACGGTATTATTCTCAACTCTGTGAGTAGAAGCAATTATATCATTACCCATAAAAGGAGTATTATAGAATACATCCAAAGGTTTATTAACTATAATATCTCCATCCAAATATAACGCTCTATCTAGATTTTCAGGTAAAAGTTCAGTTAATAAAAATTTATAATATATTTCTATGCTCCAATAATTTTCAACAAGTGGAAGTCTTTCACTGAATCTGGATTTATCTGCTGTAAAAAGATACACTGTCATATCATAATCCTTAACAGCATTTTTTATTTTATTTAAGTCTGAATCATCCAGATCGCTAGAAAGTAAGTATGCATCTATATGTTCTCTATTATTTATAGCTGCTGAAGTCAGCATGATCCCTGTATATGGTATATATTTTTTATTTAAAGCAGTCACTAAATTCATATTTAATATCCCCCTCAAATGATAAATTGTTAAAACTACTCATGAAGCTCAAGCGGCAAACCATCAGGATCATGAAAGAATGTCATTTTTTTATTGGTAAAGCTATCGGTTCTTACAGGTTCACATTCAATTCCCTTATCTTTTAATTCAGCTATAGATTCTTCGATATTTTCTGTATAAAATGCCAGATGCCTGAGTCCGCATGCCTCCGGATAGGAAGGACGTTTAGGCGGATTTTCAGGTGCAAATATTTCCAGTTCGATATTTTCGTTTAGTTTAAGATCTAATTTCCAGTCTTTTTTATCGGGTCTGTAATTTTCACGAATGACTGAAAATCCAAGCTTATTAACGTAAAAATCTTTCGATGTCTGATAGTCTGATACTATAATTGCTATATGATGTATATTTGATAGTTTCATTGCTTCTCCTTAAAATGCATTATTTGCTGAGTTGTCTCTTGCGCAGCGAATGAGTCCATCATACACTTCACTAAATTTAACACCAAATTTTGCAGCCCTGGAACAATTCATCCATAAATTATGTCTTGAAGGTGCGTCCTCTACTTTGAGATCAAGTCCCATCTCGTCAACAAAGCGGCAGGTTATTTCGTACATGGAGCTTTTAGTTTCGCTTCCAAAATTATATACTCCTCCCGGAAGTTTAATTACCTTGTCAACATTTTCTGCCACTTCTCTCAGATATGTTATTCCCCTGTATTGCTTAGAACTAAACGAAACTGTTCCCTGAGCAGCCATGATCTGACTGTAATAATTAGGCCTTGACGGATAATCATCAAACATCCACTCTGCTCTGAGCATTACAGATTCCGGTAAAATATCGAGAACTCGTTTTTCCATTTCAAGTTTATGCTCCGCATATATATTTGCAGGTTTTACATTTTCCTCCTCGTAAGGTCCATCTTCTTCAAGTCCACTGTATACCTGATCAGAGCTAAAGCAAACAAGCTTTCTTCCTTTTGCTGCTTTTGCAAGTAATACCGGTATTTCCACATTTGCAATATGTGAGGCTTCCGGGTCAGCTGCACAGTCACCTATATCTGACATTGCAGCAGTATGAATTATCGTATCTGCTTCACTTTCATCTACCATTCTTTTTATATCATCTTCTGACATATTCCTAAGAGATGGCGCAGCAATAACATCATCCCTTGATTCCATAAGCTTATGTCCTACAAATCCACGTGCTCCCGTAATTAAAATCATAGCTCTTCTCCCTTCTTAGCAAAAAAATTATATCATCTCGATATAGCCGCATACAAGGGAACTTTTTCGGAACAATTATCTATAGGTTTTTGTTTTTTTAGATTTAGCCTGTTGCGTTGCTCGGCTTATATGTTTCCAACGAGGGACGCTCTCGCTGCAAAAGAAAAATCGCAGCGGTACTAGTTCCGCAAAATACGCGGAACAAGGACCGGCGTTTTTCATGACCCCTCTTTTGGAAACATATAATCCTCGCAACTTACGTTTACATAAAATTTTATATTTCATAAGTATCAAAAATAGCGGAAAATCTTCCAACTGTTCTTGTTAACTAAAGCTGCGAACCTCAAATGTTCCTAAAGAGGATTGTGCGAGACGCCAGCACTTATGCCGCGTATTTTGCGGCATTACGTACTGCTGCGTCGGAGCCCAAAGCGAGAGCGTTCCTCGTAGGAACTTTGAGGCGAACAGCGTAA
>JAIKZC010000439.1 GCA_024682575.1 Lachnospiraceae bacterium
TTTAAGTCATAAAAAGCCCATTCATCAACCTTTGTAACAGTATCGGGAACATAAACAGCCATTATTTCTCCATGATGTCCGAATGCCTGAGAAGAAATTTCTGTAACAGGTGCTCCTCCAAGAACGCTTGGAACTATTACGACCTCATCTGTTTTTCCGGCATAATAGGTTATAGTTGATGTTACGGTTGCATTATCGCCTTCACCGGTCGTAATCAGATCAAATGACCATTCACCTTCAGTTACTGAAACCTTACTTGTAGATTCAGCTGCACCACCGGGTCCACCTCCCGGTCCACCCGGTGCTTCACCAGGTGCAGCTTCCGGAGCCTCTCCGCCCGCTTCTTCCTCTGCAGTTGAAGCTGTTTCTGTTGAATTTGAAGCTGTTTCTATGCTTTCACTGCTGTTTATCTCTGAAAGACTGCTTCCACATCCGCTCAAAGATGACGCAGCGATCATTGCGACTGAAATAGCACATGCTGCTGTTCTTATGGTTTTTCTATGCATGTTAACCTCCAAAACATAATAAACGCAGAGGACCCTGTCATCCTCTGCGCGTGTGATTAAATATATTTTAGAAGCAAAATTTGAAAATTAAATATATTTACTGTGAAAAATATATGTTTTAGCTATTGAATTTGATAGTGTACATAGCCATGAACTTACCGCCTGCAGAAAGCTTCTGCTCATAATCACGGTCTTTAAGTTCTCCATCATAGCCAACTGTATCGCATCTTCCATACCAGGGCTCAAGACATACAAAAGGAGCATTCTTCTTTACAGGGCTCCATATACCTATGAGCGGTGCCTTAAATGAAACTGTTACAAACTCCTTGCCCTCAGCATTGACAAGTGAAACCTCATGGAACTGATCATTCTCGAAAATAAGAACACCTTCATCAAAGGTATGCTCATCAAGTGCAAGTTTACCCTCACTATCGAGCTTCCACTCTTTTATCATATTTGTTGCAAGACCCTTCGGATCATCGAAAAGTCTTGCCTTAAGGCTGTCTTTTGCATCAAACTTTAATGAATAGCCTTTAAGCGTTCCATCAGCGCCTAGAGGACAAGAAAAAGCAGGATGAGCACCTACAGAAAAATACATATCCTTATCATCAGTATTTCCTACCTGCCATACAACCTCAATGCTGTTTTTATTAAGAGCATAGCCGCATACAAAATCATATTTGAACGGATAAAGCTCAGCTGTTTTTTCATTACCCTTGAAAGTAAAGAATATCTTATCCGGATCCTTTGAAAGAACCTCATGCTCATAATCTCTGGCAAAGCCATGCTGAGTCATAGAATACTCTTTTCCCTCATGTCTGTATTTACCATCTGCTACCATTCCCACAAAAGGGAAAAGAACAGGCGATGTTCTGTTCCAGAATGCAGGATCTGCATTCCACATAAACTCCTTGCCGGACTTATCTTTTACAGATTTAATCTCGGCTCCCATGGAATCGATCTCTACTGTCAAGAAATCATTTGAAATAGTGTACCTCATTTTTACTCCTCCTAAAAATTATTAATTAAAATTCGATCCTGACAAAATTTTTATCAGTGTTCTCGAAGTTTTCACTATAAATATCGTTCAGATACTCCTTCATTTCAGGTGTAAGCTGAACCGCATCAGATAATACATAATTTTCAATAGCCGCTCTTGTAAAATAAATACTGTCATAATCTGAAAGCTTATTAAATAATGTATTCGGTGTATCTGAAGCTTCTACAGAAACAAGGTTGTAATTATAACTGTAGCTCGCCGCTATATAGAGATCATCCCAGTAAAAATAAGCAACTGTGGACTCCTCCGGAATACCCTCATACTGCATCTTATTCTGATTTATAAGACTGCTGTAATAAGGATTTGAAAAATCAGTATTTTTGATTATACTCAATGAATTCAATAGCGTGATCCCTGCGATCATTACTGCGATTAAAGGTTTTACCGTCTTAAAAAATCCTGTTTTTGCAATATATCCAAGAATCGCTACCGTAATGACAAATGTAGCCGGTTCAAAAAATCTTGGTCCAAACGGATCCATTGTCGAATTAAATCTGATAGTTATAAATGTCAGATAATAAAACAGACCTGTTGCCAGTATTACAAGAAGCTTATCCTTTTTGCTGAACTTTTTATAAACAATAAATACAGGTATTGTCAAAAGAAGCAATAAGAGTAAAGTTCTTAACTTAGGACCGTTAATATCACTTACAAGGATAGGCGGAATTATCAAAAACGCATTGAAAAATTCCTTGATAAGAGCCTCTACAAGACTAAATGCCAATGTTGGGATATCATCTGTAAAAACCGCTCTGTTAACGCCTGTCGAAGCTCCATTCCTTATTTTATTATTCAAAAGATACAAAAGCATGAAAGCAGATGATGCAGATGCTGTGATTATAAGTCCTTTTATCTTAGCCTTTAATTCATCAGTCCTTGAATCCTTATCAAAATGATAAATAAGGATGAGGACAAATGCCGCCGCAAAGATAACCGGCGCAGTATAAGCGCCTACATAACGCACCAGGAAATTGGCGATCGTAATAAAACCAAGTATACAGTAATCAATTATTCCTGCTTTCTTTTTGTCATCAACAATTACAGCAGAAAGTGAAAGCGCAAACATTAATGTAAATAAGGTAAACGGCCCTTCACTCCAGGTATAGCAGTTAAGCCAGATATATCCGGGATTAAGTAATGCGAGTGAGAAAAACCAGGCATCCTTACCAAATCTCCTGTAAAGGAGGAAAAGTGTTAATGCTACTGCAAAAAGCGAAAATATTTTTGACGCCAGATAAATATCTGCCCCGCTTATAAGAGTAAAAAAAGCTATCAATGCCGGATATCCGATAGGCCATAAAGCAAACCAGGTTGTATCATTTGATGCATAGTTTGAAATAAAACCATGACCTGTAAGCAGCGCATGGGCAGCTTTCATATATTCTGCAGAATCCGCAGACATACATGCCTTCTTAAAATAAGCTGTAGATATTATATAAAGCGCTATATATAAGAAAGTAAGCAGCAAAATTCCGATAGATATGATATGCTGTGTCCTTTCCTTTTTCAATGTTTCAATAAATTTTGTCATTAAAATCTCCCTTACCACTCTCCTACTATTCCGATTATGAATCCTTCTGTCTCCATCCAGTTGATTCCACAGTCATCAAAAGCATAATCTGCATCCTCACTTTTGAGGATATAAATTGATTCCGTATTCGGATTATATAATGCTTTCTTAAATTCTGCCTTAACATCCTTGCTGTTTCCCCTTGCCAGTCTGAATACGTTTGTAGTCAGATGTCTTGACATTGCATAACCCGTAAGGAATTTAAACGGTCCCGGATCATAAGTCGGACCAAGTACGAAATGCTTAATACCATGTGTCGCTATAAGGTTATCAAGGAAATCCGTACCTAAATGCGGATCAAATTCTTTTACGTTTGTTTCTGTGATTATCTTTCCATGCCTCTCAATAAGGTAGGGAGAAATATCCGTAAACTGAATTAAAAAAGCAAAAATCAGAAAAGATGTCTTAAGCTCCCTGCTTACATATTTATAATCTGCACATATTGCAAATATAAAGATCAGATATATACATACCCATGATGTTCTTGCCGTATTTTTGAATACTGACCATATATTTTTAACCAGCTCGGGA
>JAIKZC010000447.1 GCA_024682575.1 Lachnospiraceae bacterium
TGACGATGGAAAATTGACCGGAAAAGTCAGCGGTATCAATAAAATTCTTGATCTGGTAGGACCTAAGAACCTTTTAGACAGCCTGACTGCAGTAGATAAAGGCGGAATTGTCTGTCAGACCGGCATCCTTGGTGGGATTTATAGCTTAAATAATTTTGATCCTATAAAAGATATTCCAAACGGAGTTTACCTTACAGGTTTTTATTCTAATTATCCGACGCAGGGAACAGTAAATGATATGTTTTCTTTCTTTAATAAAAATGATCTTAAGCCTGTTTATGGATCTGTATACAAATTTTCAAATATTAAAGAAGCAATGCAAATGCAGGAATCAGGTAAAGCAGGCGGAAAAATAATAGTTTTAATGGAGTGATTTGAATGATTATTTATTATAGTGCTACAGGAACCAATAAATAGCTTAAGGAATGGACAATATACTTTTTCAGGTATAGAGCTGGATGATTAAAAATATGGAAAATAAAATGCGTCTTTCTATGAATGTATCAAATTTTGAACCGGTCAATACATCAATAACCAATCTTAATATTGATGATCACGAAGTTCTGCGTGTTGTTAAATCCCAAAAAATATATGAATATGATGAAAATACATATGCAAAAGTAAGGACTCTTGATTTCAAAAACGGAATCATAGAAGTCGATATGATGAGTCGGCTTCTTGATGATGCTCCAGATTTTGCCAGAGGTTTTATAGGTATTGTCTTTAGAGCAAATGAAGATGATTCAGAATTTGAATCTTTTTATTTACGTCCGACAAATAGTGTGAATATGACTGAGGATCCGGTCAGGCAGGCTCATGGCTGCCAATATTTTTCATATCCAGGGTTTACTTTTTCTTATTTTAGAGAAAAAGGAATTACAGAGTATGAAGCTCCTATAAAAAATGAGCTAAATAGATGGATTCATCTTAAAGCTGTAATAAATGATGAAAAAGCGGAGTTTTATCTTGATAATGAAAAAACAGCAGTGTTATCAGTTGAAAAATTGCTGCATGGAAAGGGTGAGTTTGGATCTTTAGGTTTATTCGTAGATATTGGCACAGAAGCCTTTTTTAAGAATTTATCTGTAACTGAAATCAATGAATAAATAAAATTAATGAGTCCCCGCTCAGTTTTGAAGCGAGGACTCATATTTTTCTTTAAATTCAACAGGTGTGCAGCCTGTATATTTCTTAAAGGTTGAATAGAAATAGGATAAGTTCTCATATCCGCATTGGATCGCGATATCTTTTATCTGGGCATCCGAAAAAATAAGGAGTCTTTCAGCTTCACCCATACGGCAGCTGATCAGATACTGGTTAATAGTAAAACCTGTTTCTGCCTTAAATTTCTTTGAAAGATAAAAGGGACTTATAAAAAATTTCTTTGATAGATCATCCAGTGACAGATTAAGAGCAAAATTTTCTTCCATATATCTTAATACAGGTCTTATATCTTTTCCCTTAACTTCTACTTCTTCTTTTTGAACACTTAAATGATAATCTTTATAGATTATTTCAACTATAGATTCAAGGAGGCAGTTAACCTTTTCCAGATCTACTGCCATAGTATCGACAGTCTGATCCAGAATATACTTAAATAATGCGTCAAAGAAGGTTTTATTGGATGCGACATTAAAAACAGGAGTATCATCTTCAGAAATTATCGTATTTTCCGGACAACCGGGTATTTTAATTCCTTTGATATTTATACATATCTGCTCTATCGGATTGTTTTTATCAGATTTCTCTGCATGCATTACATTGCAGTTTTTTATAATGATGTCTCCGGGATGAGTTTCATAGAACTTCTCTCCGCAATAAAGTGCGCTCTGACCTGCAAATACATAAGATATTTCAAGTGTATCAGGATGTGAGTGAGTATGAAAAGACCAGTTTGGGTCGGATGCAGCATGAATATAGCTTAAATTAGAAATAGAGATGCCTTTGAATAAATTATTTTCATTAGTGATAGATGGGAAATTTGCATTATACATAAAAAAGCTCCTTATAGTCAATGCCAATATTCAGCTGTTACTGATATTATGATACATAGAAAAATGCACCATAGCAAGATTTCAGAAAATAATAACAAGATATTGTAAATTTTAGAAAAGTTCAAAATTTTAAATCCGATAAATACGCGATTTATGAAAGACTAAATGGCAAGATTTTAAAACAGGAAAATAATTTATTGGAATAGAAAAGGCAATATTTTAAATATATTATATATTCATAACGTATTAACAAAAAGCAAAAATTATAGAAATGGAGAAATATGATTACAATAATTGCAACATTTAATGTAAAAAAAGATTGTGTAAATGAATTCGAAACACTTGCAAAGGAGTGTATCGCAGCTTCCAGAAAAGAGGAAGGGAACGTAGATTATCATCTTTATACCGGAAAAGAAGATAAGACAAAGTTCTTCTTTGTAGAAGTCTGGAAGGATGAAAAGGCAATCGATGATCATAATGCATCCGAGCATTTCCGCAAATTCCTCGGTGCTTTTGGTTCGCTCGTTTCATCTGATCCCGTCATCGAGCAGACAGTGTTAGTAGACTAAATTTTATATAATTCCTCCATAAAAGCCTCAGTGAAGTTGAATCACTGTGGCTTTTTCGCTTTTAACTATAATTTTTCCTGCTAAAACAATATTTTAAACCACATTAACAAAAAAGTAGATAAGAAAATATAATGGATTTTTTAAAACGCTGTAAAATAAAGCTTTTCAAGAATTTTGAATGACAAGATTTTAAACTATTAATACTGTTTATTGGAATAGAAATAGCAAGAAATTGGATATATCATAACACTTGTCAATTGAATTTTGAAAACAAAACTGAAAGGAAAAAAATAATATGCATTTTTCAAGTGGAATAAACAGACCTCCATACGAAGCTATGGATGGATTTTTACAGGTAACAAGCGGATGTTCTCATGGCCAGTGTGAGTTTTGCACATTTTATAAAGATGCACCTTTTAAGATTTCCGATATGGCTGAAGTAGAAGAAGATATAAAGGAACTGGCAAATTATGGATGGGATTTCAAAAGAATCTATTTACAGGGAGCGGATCCATTTATTTTATCATATGAAAAACTTGCAAAGGTTGCAGAGCTTATT
>JAIKZC010000482.1 GCA_024682575.1 Lachnospiraceae bacterium
AGTTGATGCATTTGATGATGAAGATTCAGCAAATGAGGCTTATTCTGAATTTATCCAGACGGCAGCGGATATGGTCAATGATAGAGAATTAGAGCAGGATAATACAATAGACCTTAAATCCTTGCAGCTGGTTGGGAAAGAATTGACTATTGCTAAAAAAATGGCTAACCGTGAGGATTACGAGGTTCCTGTCTATATAGATGGAAATCTTACTGCTGTAAATCTGCACATTGTACACTCTGAGGGAGAAAGCAGAGTAGATATCCGCATGGAAACAGAAAGACTAGGAACCGTTTCAGCAAGCTTTAGCTTAAGAGAAGGAAATGCTCAGGGCACCCTGATATCAGATAATTCCGCAACATCGGAGATATGGAAAAAGGAAGAAGCCGAAATTTCTGATAGATTTAAGAACCTCGGAATAAATCTGACAAATCTCAATATAGTTACAGAATCAGCTATAAAAAAGAGTCCTACGTTATCTGTTGATGAAATGGATAAAGAGAAGGATTCCGTCAAAAGTGAGAGTAGTGATCTTTATAAGATGGCAAAAAGCTTTATTGCTGTGATCAGAAAATTATAGGTTATTGCTACAAAATCTCAAAATATATGATCAATTAAAAAGACCTGTCAAGCTAAACTGCTGACAGGTCTTTTAGGGATCTAAATTATTTTACATCATCAAAGTTCGATTCATGATGCTTCTTCTTGATTTCGTACATTTTCTTGTCACCTTCCTGAATAAAGGCATCTATATCTAAATCCACGCCATCTGTTTCTGCAATACCGATACTTGCTGAAACAAATATTCCTTCATGTCTGAATATGGAATGGATTTTTCGGTTGAGTAACTTACCTTTTTCTTCGAGTTTGCTACTGTCACATTGACCGATATGCAAAACTGTAAATTCATCACCGCCGATCCTGGCAACAATATCATTATGAAAGATTTCTTTAAGATATTCGGCGGTCTTCTTTAATACATCGTCGCCTCTGGCATGACCAAAGGTATCATTTACTTCCTTAAAGCAATCCAGATCAATGTAGAGAATGGTCATTGGTGAATTTTTATGCTCTGTAATATATTCGTAGAAATAACGTCTGTTATAAACTCCGGTAAGTGCATCTACAGTAGCTGCTTCCAATAGAACAGCCTCGTATTTCCTACGAAGTGTTATATCCATGAACAGACAATAATAACCACTGATATCACCAAAGAAATTAATGATTTCCTGTTCGATCAGTATAAAACTGATCTCACTGTTTTTAGTTCTATATTTGAATTCCTGCTGTATAGAATGCATGCCCTCACGTTTTTCAGGTACAGAGATAGCGGTGAGCATAGTGTTTTTCCATTCGATATAATCTAAGTGGGCGAGCTGTTGTGGTTCAAGACCTGTAAGCTTTTTGAAGTTTTCATTCATTCTTATGATCTTGTAATTTGCATCGCACATAAGAACCGGAAGAGGAGTATTTTCAATAAAGATGGACATTTCAAGACCCATATTGTTAAAATCCGTCATATCTCTTCCTATACCGCAGGTTGCAATTATATTGCCAAAAGTGTCATGAATAGGAGATTTATATGTATTAAGCTGTTTTATACAATCGCTAAGCTGTACTGTTTCCTCAAACATCATAAGCTTATCGTGACTGATAACCTCGTCCTCGGAGTCAATGCAGGTAACACCGTCTACGACATCATCTTTTTTTACATTCCAAATGTATTCATGCGTCTTCATATAACAGTCTTCCTTTGAACGTCCGACTGTTTTTGTAAATTTATCATTAACCGCAAGATGTAAACCATCTATTCGCTTTATCCAGACCATATCAGGAGAAGCATCCATCATGGTTTCCAGACTTGACTTATAGAGCTGGTATTCGTAATATTTGTGAAGATCTTCTATGAGACGCGGAAAACGTTTAAGGATAAGGGAATTATCATATCCGGACCATATACGGTCTGCAATATCAACAAAATCTGATGATCCATCTAAAGGACCGGTGTAAACGATATATATATAATTGTATTTGCTTGAAATTTTGGAAATAAATGCAGGGTCATCCGTTAAAATCAGGGAATATAAATTATCAGGAAGAATGAAATCCGATGTTTCGCTAATCATATTCCATTGGCATTTAACATCTTTTATTAACGAAAGATTTTGGAGCTGGTCTGCCAAAGTATGATCATTTAATTTATAATAAATATTTAATTTCAGATCAAACATAATTAGACCCCTTTTAATTAGAAAAAATTATAGATCTTTGAAGAAAAATTCAAAAATCCCGCAACTGCCAGTTAAAACTGACTATGCTGCGATCCTGTCTTACACTTGTTTTTATAAATGCAATTATTATTAGTGTTAAAAAACAGTATATATATTTATGATAACACATAAAAAATGATAGTGAAACAAAGTATCGAATTTCAAACAATTTATTTTATTAAATTAAAATTAATAACAAATTGAAAAAGGGCAGGCGTTATAAGCCTACCCTCTTGAATATTTTTTATGAAAAACTTGTGCTTGTTCCGAAATAGCTGTCGAAATCAGATCTATCAATGTAGTCTGAGGAAATTTCATTTGTCTCGCCAGTTGTTACGGTAGTAGAATAATCGCCTTCTACAGTAACGGTTATATCGCTGTCACCTTCAACAACGGTTTTGCCATTAGCGACTATTGTAACGGTTTTGCCGCTTTCATCGACGATTTCGGCACCATCCTCGGCATTTAAGGCTGAGATTGTTGTATCCTCAGTAACTACCCATTTTGAATCTGCGCTGATATTTACAGTAATAGGTGCATCTGTTGCACTTGTATTTACGCTGTTTTCTGTAATCTTCATTGCTCCGGTGTAATTGCTGCCGTCGAGAAGGAAGAAATCTAGACTGGATATTGTATCAACGCTGATATCACCTTCGAGTGTCTCACCGAGTGCAGTAAATGTAACTGTTCCTCCATTTGAACCGGCTGTTCCCCAGTTATTTGAATCGTTTCCTTCAATCTGAAGAAGATTAGCTTTATCGGAGTCATAGTTAAGCGTCGTTCCGGAAAGAAGTACATTTACGTTAGTATTTGTAACATAAAACATTGAGCCTGACTCTATTTTACTTGTAAGAGTAGAGTCTACTGCCTGGAATGTAGCTGTATCACCTGTTGAAGCTTCAGCATCTCCTGATGTTGACTGATAAAGAATTATTCCATTAGCTACAGGATCGGATGCGGTTGCCTTGGTAATCTCAGAAGTCAGATCTGAATTGTGGATGATGATAGTATTTAAGCCTTCCATACCTGCTATCTGGCTTCCACTGGCTGTTCCTGTTACATTATCAACTTCAATATCACCTGTTGAATAAAGAATAGGTGAACCGGAGCCGCTTGTATTTAAGCTGCTGTTAGTTGCAGAAATGTTTCCGCCGCCTCTGTCTGTTGCGATAGATGCGCAGTGGTCACCCTTTGTAGTGATGTCCATGTCGTCAGCAATTATCGTTCCGTTATAAGTAGCATCAAGTCCTCTTGAGTTACCGGCAGTTGTATTGATTGTAGTTCCCTTAGCATAAACTGTACCGCTGTCTGTAGCAAAAATAGCATTTGAACCCTCAGAGCTTGCTTCGAGAGTTGAATCTGAAAGCTTCAGCAGAGAATTTTCTCCAATTGAAAGAGCAATTGAATTGCAACCATAGAAATTGCAGCGATCTCCATTGGTATCATCACCGGATTTGCTGACCTTTGCATTTGCTACTGTAAGTGTACCGGCATTTTCTGCAAGAAGTCCGTTCTGATCTGCTTCTGTAGCTTCAACTGTCTCTCCGTCGGAGTCAACTTCTTCGCCATCAGCAACAAGCGCACCGCTATATGTACCGTCATAGTCAAATGTCATAGTATCGGCTCCGCCGCCAAAGCCCTGTCCGCCGCCATCTGGCATTGAAGGGGGCTGATTTCCGTCATTTCCTCCGGGACCTCCCTGTCCTTCTCCGGGACCGCCTTCTTTATTTCCATCAGGGGCACCGCTCTTATCACCTTCAGAAGCACCTCCTGGAGCGGCCTCTGTTGCTTCGGTAGATGATGACTCTGCTGATGCAACTGCTTCCGTTGAAGCTTCTGTGGCAGCAGTGGTAGAAGCAGATGAGGCTGTTGATGAAGAACCGCAGCCTGTGGCACCGACTACAAAACAAAATGTAATTCCTAAAGCTAATGCAATATACTTTCTTCTCATAATAATAAATCCTTTCATAAATAACAGTTTTTAATTTTTGCGAAATTGCAACAGATTTCTGTAACAAATATGGTCTATGACAAACGATTTAATAAGTCATCTGACAATTGCAATAATAGTTCTGAAATTTGGAAAGGTCAAACGAAATAAATGTGACGAAAATAAGGTGAAATTGTGAAATGCCGATTTTATAAGGAATTGAAAAGGGCATATTCAAAAGCTGAGTGCCTTTGAATATGCCCAGATGAAATGACGTAGATAATAATATTAAAGATTGTCTCTTCGCTTGATATAACCAGGTTCATAAGGCTTGCTTATAAGCTCCTTGGTCTTGGATATATTTGCCCATTTGTCAACTATCTGACAATCAAGAGTTACATTTTCACCAACCTTGGCATAAGCTAAAAGAATCGAATTTTTAACTACGGCACCCTTTGCAATGTGAACACCACGTCCGATCACACAGTTTTCAACTGTACCTTCTATAGTGCAGCCGTTGGAGATCAGGGAACCTTTAACCTTTGCGGTTTCTGTGATCTTTGAAGGACATGAATCAGTCGTTCTGGTATAAATTGTCCAGTCATGACGGAAAATATCCTTGGTTTCATCATTTTCAAGAAGTGACATATTTGCATCATAGTAGCTTGTAAGCTCGTCTATTGCTGCAAAATATCCCTTGTGTGCAAAGCCCTTTATCTTGAGCTTGCCTTCTTTACATTTAACATCGATCATCTGTGTAAGAGAATAAGCAGAAGAGTACTCAACTGTTTTCTTTACAAGATCCATGAAAAGAGATTTCTTCATGATGCAGGTATCCATGTAAATGTTTTTTTCCTTGCTGTTGCCGTGATTTTCTTCTACGGAAAGAACATTACGTTCTTTATCCATTGTAAGATAACGGCAGTTCAGGAAATGGTCTCTGGCATTGTCAACTTTATGATAAAGCATAGTTATATCGACGCCGGATTCGATATGAAGATCAAGAAGAGTTTCAAAATCCTGCTTAAATACCATGTAACTTGGCATGATAACAACATAATCCTGGATCATGCGGCGGATATAATCAATATTCGTAAGATATTCTGAAACATCAGTATCATAAATATCATTTATAAAGCCCTGCTTTCCGTAAAGAAGCTGAACCTTACCACGTTTTGAGTTGATATTGTAATGACGTCCTGTGCCAAGATGCTCGGTAAGAGATCTTGGGTTGTCGTGCAGGTAAACCTGTATATTATCAATTCCGCTATTTGAAAGATTGGATATAGGAAAGTCTATTACTCTGTATCTTCCACAGAAAGAGAAAGCTGCAGCAGGACGATAATCCTGGAGGCCTCTTATATTTATTCTTCTTGGTGTTGAAGCTATAATGCCGAATGCTTTAGCCATTTTACTCTGCTCCCTTCACATTTTTTGATACAAGCAGGATATTTTCGCTATCAGCAGATCCTACTTTTGCACCCTTACCGATCTTAACTCCGTCCGCAACAAGTGCTCTGGTGACTGTTGCGCCTTCTTCGACAACAACACCCGGCATAAGAACCGAATCAACAACTTTTGCCTTTTCAGCAACTACGGTATCAGTAAAGAGGACAGAATTTTTAATGGTACCTTCTGCACGGCTTCCCTGTGTAAGATAAGCTTTTTCAACAAGTGCATTTTTACCGATATAAGCAGGAGGGGCAGAAACATCTGCAGAATAAATTCTCCAGGTATGATCATCGAGATCGAGATCTTTCTTCTTATCATCAAGAAGATCCATATTTGCCTCCCAGAGAGAGTCGATGGTTCCGACATCTTTCCAGTAACCCTTGAACTGATAAGCTAAAAGATTTTTACCGTCTGCAAGCATCTGAGGGATGATATTTTTTCCGAAATCATGCTCTGATTCGGGATTTTTCATGTCTGCAACAAGCATCTTACGAAGAAGCTTCCAGTTGAATATATAAATACCCATTGAGGCAAGAGTGCTCTTTGGATGCTCGGGTTTTTCCTCAAATTCAACGATTCTGCCGTCTTCATCGGTATTCATTATTCCAAAACGGCTTGCTTCTTTGAGCGAAACACTTAAAACTGCGATAGTCGCATCAGCGTTTCTTTTTTTATGTTCATCGAGCATTTTATCATAATTCATTTTATAGATATGATCTCCGGAAAGAACCAGGAGATATTCAGGATTATACTGATCTATAAAATCAATATTCTGTGAAATAGCATCAGCAGTTCCACGATATACGTCAAGACCCTGTTCGGCTTTTTCTCTGGGGGTAAGGACGAAAACACCACTGTCTCTGGTATCCAGACCCCAACGTCCGCCAGCTGCTACATAACTGTTCAAAAGAACAGATTCATACTGGGTGAGAACACCGACAATGTCAACACCACTATTTGCACAGTTACTAAGCGGAAAATCGATTATACGATATTTGCCGCCGTATGAAACAGCAGGCTTCGCAACCTTATTGGTAAGCTCTTTCAGTCTGCTTCCGCGACCGCCGGCAAGTATCATTGCCAGCATACTTATCTGCTTCATAATAAACTTCCCTCCAATTGTTTTTATGGATAAAATTAAATACACATCTATAATATCACTAATTATTGAATATTTCCACAAAACAAATAACTTTTAAGAATAAAAATTATGCAAGTTGATGGTGACTTTTTAATGATCTTCGTAAGTCTTTTTATAGTAGATAAATTATAGAAAAAGAGCTATACTATTATTAAATACGAATTCGGAGGGTATGAATATGCAGCTTTTAAAAGACAAGATATTATCTGACGGTCGCGCAATTAATTCTGATGTCTTGAAGGTTGACAGCTTTATTACTCATCAGGTGGATATAGAACTGATGGAAGAAATGGCAAAGGATTTTGCGGAACATTTCAAAAATGCTGAAATTACAAAGGTTGTTACTATTGAAAGTTCCGGAATTGCTCCTGCAATGATGACAGCAAAGTTTCTGAATGTTCCTTTGATCATTTTTAAGAAACAGCCTTCAAAGATTCTTAACGGTAACCTTTTACAGACGGAAGTTACTTCATTTACTACAGCAAAAACCTATGAACTTACGGCATCACCAAAATTCTTAAAGAGTGAAGATCATATCCTTATTGTTGATGATTTCCTTGCCAATGGTGAAGCTGTTACCGGAGCAATAAGACTTATCAGAATGGCTCATGCTACAGTTGCCGGAATTGGAATTCTT
>JAIKZC010000498.1 GCA_024682575.1 Lachnospiraceae bacterium
AAGATCTGCATCATCTCTGATCAGCATAACATCCTCAAAAGATCCGTTATGAATATCCTGAAAACCTGCAACCTGCTCACCACTACAAATGCTCACCTTAATTACCGGCTTTTTACTATCCCTGTCATAAAATTTCTTTTCAATTTTTTTCTGGAAAAACATAATACCTCTTTACAAACATCATAATCGGTTATTTTTCTACGATATCCAATAAGTTCCGTCCGCTGCCTGATATATTGATCCAATCTCTTCAGAAATAATATCTCCAGTGAAATTCTTTGTAATTATTTTTTCATAGTATTTGTAATTGTCAGTTGCGCAATCATTCTCGTCATCCCATCCCACTTCGATCCATTCTTCTGTAATGATCTTGTTCTCAGTTATCAATGACACCGACTCATGATCTTTAAGCGTTAATTGGATTTTATCGGGATAATAACAACAAAACTTATTTGTATCCTGACTGATAACATGCACCTTTTCGCCAATGATCATGAGGTTATAAAGATTTACCTCATCCGTGCTGAATACGGTTATTTCTTCCAAAAGTTCTTCCGGAAAATATTTATACAGAATTACCTTCTTTCTGTCATAATCAGCCTGCAAAAAATAATAAGATCCATCTACGTATGCCGGCTTGCCATAAATTACGTTCTTTTTCTTTTCAAAAGGCGTGTAAACATTTCCATTCTGAAAATCATAGAACTTGATCACTGATCCCTGATATCCGCCACGTTCCGCAAATTCCACAAGATCGTATAAATCCTCAGTATCAGTCATCGCGTAGGCAAGTCTGTCCTGTCCTATTATTTTCTCAATATAAAGTCCGTTTTTTTCATTAAATCTTCTGATCATATTTCAAAAATTAATCCTTCCAAAAAATTATCTCTTCGCTGAATCTCGTCATAATTTGCAGCCATATAATTATGAACCCTAAACAACGTCCCCGGGGTTCATTCCGGGGCATGCTCTTTATAAAGTTCCAGCTTGATCTTTCCGCTTTCGTGCTCGGTCATTATTTCGACAATGATATCGAAATCCGCTCCTAATTTTTCTTTACTTATCTCGGAAAAAATCCAGACAAAATTCAGCGGCTCCTCATATTCATGAAATCCGAAGCCGCCCCAGAGCAGATCGTTAAATCCGTTAAAGTTTCTTCCAATATAATCATTCGATCCGCGAGTCAGCTTTTGATGCATGAGATCAAGAAAATCATCTGTAGTATTAATTTCTCTTCCATCGATCAAAATCCATTTTTCCCTGTCCCTATCAAGAACAGGATTTACTATTTCCTCTACGGTGATCGTTCCAATTCTTTTACTGCCATCAAATACATCGATATCCTTCCCAGGATACAAGGAATTCGGATAATACTTTGGACTTGCAAACTTAATCCTGACTGTATCAGTAGTTTGCAGCTCCTGATCATCACCCTCCATAATTCCCGAAGTCATGCAGTTATCCATGATCTGAAAAATTGATCTTATTCCAGAAAAAATATTTTTGCTGTATTCCTGGTTTTGCTTCCATCTTGCTGTGATGTCTGGTTGAAAGTTCATATATGCTCCTATTTTATTGCTTATCGCTCCCAATGCTGTCTGCTCCCAACTCCTTCTTTCTTGAGTTCCGCATCTAAATAATCATATGCCAGCGGTGTAACTTTAATTAGATTCATCGGCTGCGAAAGTTTTTTCATCATCTCTAGCGGTATTTTTTTGTGCTCCATTAACTTAAGGTATTCATCTGAAAATGGCTCGACCATTTCAGCAGTGCCTTCCACCTGGATACTTTTAAGATTAGCAAAACCACTATAGGGTTCAAAAATTGCAATTCCTACATTTTTATTTTCTTTTAAACCTTTGAATTTTAAGCCACCCTCAGAGAAAAAGTAAAAACATCCATCCACATACTTATATTCGATAGGTGTATTACGAACCATATCGCTTGATGCTGTAGCAAGTGCACAGGTATTATGAGCTACTATAAATGCCTCGATCCTTTCTTTTAATAATGACTGATCCATTTGGGCTGAAGATTTATCTTTCTCTATCCAATGCGATGCAGCATTGTCATAATCCATTTCCCACATTATTTATTTCCTCCAAGTTCATTTTCTTATCCTACAAATTTTTGATGTATATCGTGATATGAAGTTTATTTACTTCAATCCAATTATATAATTCTTATTCTATCTGCTTCAACATGACAGCTGTAATATTTGACATTTACTCCTGCCTTTATTGCTGACTCCAGTGCGCGGCCAAATTCGGGATGGGTTTGGTCATTTGAAAGCACGCGTTCTATTCCGTTCATTTGTATCACAAATGCAATCGCAGCATGGTAGCCTTTTTGAGCTGCTATTGCCAGTTCATTTAAATGTTTTATTCCACGCTCTGTCGGAGCGTCCGGAAAATATCCTATTCTGCTATTTCTGTCGTAAGAGAGTGTGCAGCCTTTGACTTCTGTAAGGTATTTTTCACCGGCTTTTTCCATATAAAAATCAACTCTTGATTTTCCATATCTATATTCAGCCTTCACGAGATCATATTTTGGAATATAAAGTTTTTTTACCAGCTTATTTGGAACCAGGCTGTCTATATTTACCCATTCAAAATCCGGATGATATACAGATATCAGATCGTATTGTGTTTTTCGCGAAGGGTCAGCTGCTTTTTGCAATGTTACTTCTGCACCCTGAAGAAGCAGCTCGGAAAGACGTCCCGTATTTTTTACATGAACTGTTTCCTGCCTGCTATCTATCAGAACTTCTGCTGTAAAACGGTTGTTTCTTTTAATGAATTCTGCTGTTATTGTATTTTCATATATAACTTCTGCTTTATGATCGTTCATTTGATTCACCTTTTACAAATTTTTGTGTTGTATTTATATAATAGCACGAATGAGCTGTGGGGACGTTGTTTAGGGATCATTTTGTATCGCAAAATGATCCCTAAACAACGTCCCCACAGCTCATTTCTCCCCGACACAACACTCCCACAGCTCATTTCCCTGCCACACCACAGCTCATTCTTCTACACCATTTCATTTGACATTTATTTATCAGAGTGTTATTCTGTGACATGTGTTTTACAATTAATACAATTGTAATAAAAAAGAAATAAAAACTAAATAAAGGAAGGCAAAAATGATCGCTTTAAGAAAAAGAAGTTTGGCTTTAATGATGGCAGGCGCCATCTTTGTCAGTGGATCGTATATTCCGGAAAAGGTCAGTGCAG
>JAIKZC010000503.1 GCA_024682575.1 Lachnospiraceae bacterium
TTTTACGTCCGACGGTGGTAGGATAGAAGGCTCATCATCAAGCAAAACAGTTTCAGAGAAAACGGTGAAACCGTGACAAAAGATTCAATGAAAAGATCTTTTGTCACGGTTTTTTTATAATTAATAACTGTATAATGAATACAGATGTACTGGTGATGAGAGGGGAGAGATCATGAGTAAATTTAATTTTGTAATTTGTAAATTTGCTGCTTTTTGGGGAACGGTGCTGCTTACATCATCGCTTATTATTACTGCTTGCGGAAAGAGTGAAAAAATTGATACAGACGGGCAGGATGATATTAAAGAAGAGAAGGATGCAGGAGGAAAACTCAATGCGGAGATGAAAGAGATCGCTGTAGACAGTTCATGGTATGACGACAGGGTGTTTTCCTATGGGAATAAGATAAATGAGGGGTATTGGTCGCTTACGGATGAAAAGCATTTTGAGCCTGTGAATCAGAAGCGTGAAGAAGACGGAATGACAATAGATGCTTACCGGTCGGGGGAAGATAACGATATATACTATGATTTTAAATCAAATAAGGGAAATGCCTCTTATGAAGTACATTTCTATCCATTCAAAATGTCAAAGAAGTTTTCTGCGGGTGAGGAGTTGAGTCCGGAGATAAGGATAACAAGGTTGGACCAAGATAATAATGCACCGGGAAATATTAAGGGAAAACTCTATTTTGCCGATGTAGATAGTGGAGACGATGAATTTGGCGAAAAGGTCAGCGTAAGAGAGTATTTTGAAAGAGATTTAAGAAGCGTTTCAAGAGCCAGAATACTAATGGATGATTTTACGAATGAATCGAGCGACTGGGATTGGAGAGACGGGGAAAACGATGAAAATACATATTTCAGCCCTGTCTGCAATTTTCCTTCAATGGTAAAAGATGGAGATAAAATATGGCTTGTTCTTGAGTTTTCGGATACGGGTGAGGGAAGTACGAAATTCAGGGATGTCTGGGAATATTCATGGACTTCCGGTAAGAATCCGGATATCGAGGATAAACCAGATATAGAAATGTTTCCTGATGGTGAGCCGGATGAGGATAGTCCGGAGTGGATAAAGTATGAATATGCGGGACATTGGGATATAGAAGACGTCAAGTATATCGGACCGGTGAATCCAACTGACGAAAAAGATGGGGTTAAAGTTAAGGTAGAACGAAAAGGCGTAGACGGACAGGATATTTTTTACAGTTTCAGCGGTGGCAGCAGTGATTTTCAGATGATCATTCCCGAGAAACGCTTCAGGAAACTGATTGGAAGCATTCATTCAATGGATAGCCAGTTTCTCGATATTCTCGCTTATATTAGTAGTGATGATGAAGACCTTCCCGGGAATATAACTATATCGGTAGCTTTTGCGGATGTAGATTATGAGAAAGGGAAATACGGTGCTCTTGTAAGTCCTGTGTCTTATCCTATGGAGAAGGGCTGGCCAAGAGAGGCGGTTGAAACCTTCAGTCCACTTCCACATGGAGACGGTATGTCATATTTAAAAAGCAATGAACTTGGAGGCGGTCCGGGAAGGGCTCTTATGAGTCCAAGTGATTTTACTTTCCCAGAGGGGAAGAAGGATGGTGATAAGCTGAATCTTGTCCTTGGCGTTATGGATTCTGTAAGTGGGGAATGCCGCTGCTACAATATTTATGAATATAATTGGGTTGAAGGACCCGATGTGGTGTGGGTTTATAATGAACCAATGACTTATTGATGATAGAGGAGGTGCCTATGAGAAAAAAGTTTTTGAGGTTAGTATCATGTGTGATCACATTTAATGAAACGGAGAAAAAGAATATTTCGGTTTTGACTGCAGAAAGGAGCAGGAGAAGCAAGAAATAGCTCGACTAATGTGAGAGGAGGTGATAAGAATGAACAACAATTATAACATGGGAGGACAGGGCTATCCTAACGGGAATCTGAATATGAATCAAGGAATGTCGCCTTATACCAATCAGATGCCAAACATGAATCAGGGGATGCCGCTTTATCCAAATCAAATGTACAATCAGGGCTATGTTCAGAAAAAGAAGTCTCCGGTTTTGTTCATAGTTTTGGGAGTAGTTGCTTTTCTGCTTATCGGGATAGTAGTTGTTGGTGTGGTCGCATATAATATTATAAAAAAAGAATATGAAAGAGAGATGGCTGCATCGGATTACTATGATTTCTATGTGAGAAGTTACGATGATGATGGATCAGATCTTGTTCAAAGCAATCCATATGATGATCTTGATGATACTATAGGCGGTAGTGTTGTGAAAGGTGTTATTGACAATTATAATTCCACAGATGAAGATGAAGGTCTTGAATGGAATGTAGGAAACAGCCCTTGGAACCAGCTGCCGGAGTCGGATGAAGAAGAATCACAGTAAAAAAATGAATAGTACTACTTGAATTTTTCAGATTATTAGATTTAGGCTATAGTTGTGAAATAAGGTCTTTAATTAGTGTGTGTTTGATGGTTAAAGACAAAAATGAAGTTGGAAGTTAAAGGAGAGAGTATGGACAATTACGGAAATGATTATAACAATGGTTATCAGGACAATTCAAACGGTCAGGGACAATATCAGCAGTCCTACGGCGGACCGCAGGGAGATCCCTATCAGCAGAACTATGGCGGCAGTCAGGGTAATTCCTATCAACAGAATTATGGCGGACAGCAAGGCTATCAAAATGGTCCTCAGTTTATTCCGGGAGGTTCGGGAACAGGCAACAACCATCCTAAGTTTACCACTTATATGGTACTGTCGATCCTTTCATGTTGCTGCTGCAATGGTATCTTTGGACTTGTTGCAATGATCATCACCATCATCGGAAATGGAAATTACAAGAAAGGTGAACCTTACGAAGGTAACTTCAAGGCTGCAAAGATAATACTTATCGTAGGTCTTGTTCTTGGAATACTGGGATCAATTATATCAATGATTACAGGAACTCTTCCTGCAGTTATGGAAATTATGCAGAATAGCAGCTATTAAAATTTGATTTTTTAAACCGTGACAAAACTTTCAATGAAAGAAGGTTTTGTCACGGTTTTTTCTTTATTAAATATAGTAAAATGTAATGGGGTATTTTACTTTCTTAATTGAGGAGGCAGAGCATGAGGAGGAGATTAATACAATTATTTATAATAACAGGTCTGCCGTTGGCAGTTCTTCTTTCAGGCTGTGCAAATATTAAGCAGATTGCACAGAAGAAGATTCAGGAAGAAGTTGAGAAAAAAATGAAAGAAGCGATTCCGGGACTTGATGAGCTTGACCTGTCGGAAGCATTTGATTCATCAGAGGAAAGCAGTGAAGCGTCGGAAGAAGAAAAAGATGAGGATAAGTCTGATAAAGATGATGATTCCGGCAGAAAGAAGAAAAAGAAGGACGACAAAAAAGATAATCGTGATAAAGATAAAGATGATAATGATGATGACAATGATGATGATAATAATGACGATAATAACGATAATGACGGAGGTCATTCCGGAAAGGGTGGGTATAACGATAACAAAGACAGATTTAGAAAAGATAACGATAATGATACAGGAAGGCATTTTATTGAAAGTGACATTCTTGAGTATGCAAAAAAACATTCGGGAGCACCAAATGCGATCATTGAGGATGTGGAACAGGATGGAACTCTTGACATAAGGCTCTTTGGGATATCGAATCAGGACACTTGGAACTGGTATTATATTGATCCGAGCACTCTGACGGGAACGGACATTCTTGGTGAATATGTGGATTTGAGAGAGGAAATAGAGGATTAAGCGTATGAAACATTATAAGAATCTTATCAGCGCACTTGATGCAGCTATTTCAAAATGTATGACCTGGAAACTTGCTGGAAGTGAAAATGAGTTTATGAACGCAAGAGATGTTTTTGCGCTGGCACTATCTGAAAACGGTGAGAATGAGCATCTTGGAGAAGGACAGTTTTATTTGGTGTCAAAGGAAGGAGCAATAGGTCTTGCGGTGGGGTATGAACATCTCACAAGATGGTTCTTGATCCCTCTTACAGGTGAACAGAGGGAGAGTGAGCTTCAGCGCTTGTTCAGGGAGCTTCAGATAGATGCCGGTGCGATTCCTGAGGCAGAGCCGGAGGATGTGCAGGCGCCTTATATAGCTCCGGAAACACAAACAGTTCCGCAGATGAATCAGGGAATGCCGCAGCAGGGTCAGGGCAGACCACAGATGAATCAGGGAATGCCGCAGCAGGGTCAGGGCAGACCGCAGATGAATCAGGGAATGCCGCAGCAGGGTCAGGGCAGACCACAGATGAATCAGGGAATGCCGCAGCAGGGTCAGGGCAGACCACAGATTAATCAGGGAATGTCTCAGCCAAATCAGACAACTGTACGAAAAAGAATCTGCAGGAAATGCGGTGCAGAGATTGCGGCAAATTCAAAGTTTTGCAGGAATTGCGGTACACCAGCCTAATTTGGAATCGGGGGGATTTATATGCAGAGCTATAATCCACAGAATAACAGACAGCCCTATAGTGGTCAGCAGCAATATAGAGGTCAGGGACAGTATGGTGGACAGCAACATTACGGCGGTCAACAGCAGTATCATGGTCAACAGTACGGAGGTCAGCAAAATGGTAATAATCGTAATGACCGTCGTTTCAGAGATCTGACCTTTGAGCAGCATGCTGCAAACCCACAATCAACGAAGAGTTTCAAGGATTTTATAGTAAAATATATAAAGCAAAGAATTACCGGCTATCTTAAGAACATTCCGAAGATGGTTGTAATGATGGTAGTGATCACTGTTGTTACAACAGTTTTTGGTGTGCTTTTCTGGGCAATAATTAATGACTCCATGTGGATGGGTGGCTATAGAAGCAAGATTCGTATTCCGTTTGTATCTTCTTTCCTTCCGTATCTCATTGGTGGAGGCGTTGTGGAGAGTACAATGTGGGGCGGCAATGGAGCCTTTAAGGGTCAGTATCCTTTTGACATGCCGGGAATCACTAATTCCGGAGAGCTTGTTGCACCGTTGACTTTTGCGTTGGGATTGTTGGTAACGACAGTCATTGGCAGAATTATAAAAGGTGGATTTGGAAAAATTCAGGAAGATATTTCTGCGATTAAGCCTCTGAAAGAGCATTATGAAAGAGAACTGCATATAAGATCTGATCTTAATTATGATGTAAATGATCTGAAAAATATGAACAGATATATGCAGTTGGGACTTGCTATTGCCGTTATATTCGGATTTTTGATCCGCAATCCTTTTTCTGTCCCTGTTTTTATGGCTGTTTCTTTTCTTAACTTTGCGCAGGGAGCTGAGAGTTCTTTCGGGCGCTTCGTGTTCGGTTTTATATGCTCGGATTCGGGACTGTATAATGGAAGAAGGAAAAGACGGATAAAATATGCAGAGCTGATGATCACCTTATACTATTTCGCATTTGGTCTTTTGCTCTACAGTGGATTAAATGTGGTGTTATGGGTTATTTTTGGCTATAACTTTTTTATAAGATTTTTTATAACAATAGCGTTGATAGCTGTGCTCTTTGTGATGAATCCTTACACAGGAAACGCCAAACCGGTTGGAATGGCGGTGGTTTTTCTTCTGATAACAGCAGGTCTTGTGATGGGATTAGATCTGAGAGTATTTGCGGATGATAATGGATGGACGGAGTCCGGAGGAACTCTTTGGAAACTTATGCAGAATCAGGGATTTCCAAAATCTCTCTGGAGCTCGTTCCTACCGGGACTTTGGACCAATATCGGAATCATTGCAACCTGGCCGGGTCTTGTTAGCGATGGTAATTTTGATATTGGTGCGGTTACAGATATTATTAAGAATCAATGGCATGAATCGGAAGATTCCATCAGCCTTGTAGATCCTGTTACAGGGAAGCTTAAAAGATATGATTTTGTCGGCATAGGACCTGACGGTAAGAAACAGTATATAGGAACCCAATTTGGCTCGAATGATCCATATCCCGGAGAGTATGACGAGGATCAGCTTCGGGAGATGTTTGACAGAACATCAAGGAATAGCGAATATTACAAAGATGCTCTTAAAAAATTTGAAAAGTATCGTGATGAAGACCGAAAAGCTAATGGACAAAAAACACAGGAAATGGATGATTCGGCAAGCAATAGAGAGTGGCAGACATCGAGGGATATTGAGGACATCAATGACTCAAAAGAACTCTCGGACAGGCTGAACGAAAACGGCGAATTTGAAAGCGATGAGAACGTAAATGATGAGGATCTGAGAGATGCAATTGATAATACAGATTCCGAAAATAATGAAGTAAATTCTGATGAAGAGATCAATCAGGAGCAGGAAGAAGTAGAACCCGGAGAAGAGGAGAATCCTCAGGAACAGGAAGAAGTAAATCCTGATGAAGGAAACCCTCAGGAGCAGGAAGAAGAACAGCCCGGAGAAGAAGAGAATCCTCAGGAGCAGGAAGAAGAACAGCCCGGAGAAGAGGAGAATCCTCAGGAGCAGGAAGAAGTAGAACCCGGAGAAGAGGAGAATCCTCAGGAACAGGAAGAAGTAAATCCTGATGAAGGAAACCCTCAGGAGCAG
>JAIKZC010000015.1 GCA_024682575.1 Lachnospiraceae bacterium
ATCCGGAGTTTTTTATAAGCCACAAGGCGGACTCGAACCGCCGACCTGCGCATTACGAATGCGCTGCTCTACCAACTGAGCCATTGTGGCATCGCTGCATAATCGTGCAACATTAATAATATACTACTAAACAGGATTTTATGCAAGAAAAAGTTCACTGTAAAAAAGAATCCGGCATTCGCCGGATTCTCTGTCTCTTAAAGATTTTTCAAGTATAATTATTCTTTTTTGACATTCCCTCTCCGGAGAGTTTTTCAACTCCCGCTACAGGAATCGCACTTGCCAGACTCACCTTGCTATCATCTGACTTTTTCTTCAAGGGCTTGTATTCGCCATAGGCATTCTTCTCAAATCCCTCTATTACCTCTGTTCCGCCATTTACAGCATCCAGGATATCGTCATTGATTTCCATTGAGTTGATTTTCTTATCCATATTTATTCTCCTCTCTCAGTGATTTAACTCCCTCGAGATAAATCTCAATTAATCTTTATTTTTATCTACAGTTATTTATACGTCAGTTTTAAGAAATGGTATAAAATTTTTTCCTTAAGTCTTCTCCTATTGCGTTCTTCAGCTTCTCCGTCTCTAATCGGTTAATAAAAGAGTGAGAAGTAAAACTGACCATCAGGACCACGTCTGGTTCTGTAAAGCATACAGCTTTCTACGTCTACTGCGTATACAGTTCCGGTAAGCTTTACATTTCCATCTGATTCTATAAACGACTCGTCAATGAGGTAGTAAACTCTGTTTCCTTCTTTAGCTGCTGTAAGGCAACTGTAGCTGTAATGTCCGCTTACACCGGCTATCGTTCCGTATATATCCTGCAGCGCACCTGTTGACACCAGTGAAGCTGTAACATAATTCACAGCGTCCGTAGGTGTACATACCGCATTAAAGATACCTAAAGAATAATTTCTGCTTATTACATTACCGGAAACACCTTTTGAAGAAACAGATCTGAATTTATAGGTATTATCACCCATGAGCATCGGCAGCTTCATGTCATAAACCTCCGAATCCTCTGTAGGATCTGTTCCGTCAGTTGTGTAATAAATGACCGAATCATCAGAAACAGTCGCCGTAATATATGCCGGATAAAGGTATCCGCCCCCTTCAGGCTCTACCACCGGATCCTCCGGCAAACTATAACTTATACTGTATTTTTCACTGACAGCATCACTCAGCATGTTATAAGAATTTACAAAAATAGCTGAAATCTGATAATCGCCCGCTTCTGACAGAAGGATCGCCCCTTCATATTTTTTTGATTCTATCGTTGGCTCCGATCCGTCTGTCGTATAAAAAATATCTCCGCTGTTTTCAGAAGAAAGAACCACTCTTATACTGTCTTCGTATTCACCACCGCTTTTTGAAAATTTTGGTGGGAGTGTCATATAGTCCTTAAAGCTCTTATAAAGCTTTTCATCATCAAGCGATAAAATAAAGTCATTAACAGCATTATTATTATTCTCTGCCCTGTAACTGTCAATGATTCCCTGACAAGCATCAAAATTAGAATCATCAACCGTCAGCGCCATCATGAACATCTCTTCTGCCTTTGCATAATCTTCACAGGCAAGAAGTGATCTTGCATAACAATTTATAACCTTTACGTCAGATGTAAAAACATCCACGTCATCCTCATAAGCTTTAGCATAGAGCTCGACAGCTTCTTCATAATTGCCTTCATCATAGGCAAAATTAGCCTTTAAAAGTAAGGCACCGTATGTATTAGTATTCCGTAATACAAAAAACAATACAAATACAGCCAATACGAGACCTGTCAGAATCAGTAAAACAGACCGTGTCTTTTTTACTGCTCTGACTTCTCGCTTTATTGCAGGCATTTCAATAGTTTCAGTAGTTACTCTTCGACCGTTCGAATCATGGATGATATTATCCATCGAACCGGCTATATGATTACGACTTTCGTCAAGCTTATCCTCAACATCGACCTCGTAATCCGGAACCATCTGAATTGCATAGCCGCACTTAAAGCAGTACATGTATCCTTCCGGAATTTCATCACCGCATTTTGGGCATTTCATTTGCGAAGCGCACCCTCCAGAGTATTATACATTAACATAGCTATGGTCATAGGACCAACTCCTCCGGGAACCGGAGTCATTGCAGATGCAACTTTTGAAACATCCTCGTAATCAACGTCACCACAAAGCTTCTTTCCGTTGTTTTTCTCCGGATCAAGCCTGTGTATTCCAACATCTATTACTACTGCTCCTTCTTTAACATAAGAAGAGTCTACCATTTTTGGTTTTCCTATTGCTGCCACGAGAATATCCGCAGTTTTGGTTATCTCACGGATATTTTCAGTTTTTGAATGTGTAACGGTAACTGTACCATTCTCCCTAAGTAAAAGCATTGCCATAGGCTTGCCTACGATATTGCTTCTGCCCATTACTACACATCTTTTACCGCTGATCTCTATCCCGGATCTTTTAAGAAGCTGTATGATTCCTGCAGGAGTACAGGATACAAAGCCCTCTGCACCAATAGAAAGTGCACCTACAGAAAGCTTAGAAAAACCATCTACATCCTTTAACGGAGAAATTGCATCGATCACCTTATCTTCATTAATATGCGAAGGAAGCGGAAGCTGACAAAGGATTCCCGTTACCTTATCATCCTTATTAAGCCTGTCGATCAGCTCTAAAAGCTCTGCTTCTGAAGTAGACTCTGGAAGCTCATATGAGATTGACTCTATCCCGCAATATTCGCAGGCCTTCTTTTTATTATTCACATATACTGTAGAAGCCGGGTCTTCACCCACAAGTATTACAGCCAGTGAAGCCTTAATTCCCTCTGCAGCGATCTTATCCCTTACTTCATCTTTGATCTGTGCAGAAATTGCCTTACCGTCAATGATTTTCATAAAATCTCCTTTTATATCAGAAAAGTCCGCTTATCTTGCCATCTTCATTTACATCTATATCCAGAGC
>JAIKZC010000035.1 GCA_024682575.1 Lachnospiraceae bacterium
GCAGCTTCGAGATAATGACCCACGAGGGAAATGAGAGGATAGAGCATGGCTACTATAAGATTATGAATGGTCAGATGAGTCTGTTTTGATGAGCCCTGGGGTGTTGCTGTGGGGGAAAAGTGATCAGATATGCTTCAGAAAATCGTGAGAAGGATGAATATAATGGAAGGCTTTCTTGACAAACTATGTGGACTTGCTAAAATATAACTTACTAAAAGATGTTTTAGTAAGTTATATTTTAGCAAAGGAAATGAGCCTATGTTTATTGGAAGAAAAAAAGAGCTTACTGTTCTTGAAGATACATACAAAAAATCTGGATTTCAGATGACTGTCATATATGGCCGTCGAAGAATTGGAAAATCAAGGTTAATAACGGAATTTATCAAGGGTAAAAAAGCATCTTACTATGTTGCAAGCCAGACCTCAATAGAGGATAACGTGCAAAAATGGTCTTCTCAGCTGATATCAGATCTTGCTCCGGGCATGGAAGGATTATCTGTTGATAATCTTGAAGCATTTTTTAGATTTGTTGGCAATCTCGCCGAGAAGGAGAAGATAATTATCGCACTTGATGAAATTCCTTATATTGCTGAAGCTGATGGATCATTTCTGTCAAGATTTCAGGTTGCGGTAGATACGATATTTTCATCTAAGAATATTTATCTGATCATATGCGGCTCTGCGATCAGCTTTATGGAGAAAGAAATCTTAAGTGAGAAAAGTCCGTTATTCGGGAGACGCACGAACCAGCTTTTCTTACAACCGTTTAATTATATTGAATCTGCTGAGTTTATTCCGAAGTATAATGCTGAAGAGAAAGCGATCGTATACGGAGTGACCGGTGGTGTTGCTAAATATCTGACGCTTTTTGATGACAAGCTCTCGCTGGATGATAACCTGATCAGGAATTTCTTTACAACATCAGGATATTTGTATGAGGAACCGATGAATCTTCTTACACAGGAGTTTAGAACTGTCAGTACATATAATACTGTTATCGAAGTATGTGCCGCCGGTGCCAACAAAGTAACCGAGATCGCAGACAAGGCACATGTTACGACGGCAACTTTATCGTATGTTTTGAAGAGCTTAGCTACCGTGGGTATCATCTCTAAGATAACGCCTATGACCGGAAAAGAAAATAACAGGCGAACTGTCTACGAAGTGACTGACAACATGTACCGCTTTTGGTATTCCTTTATTCCGGGGGCGAGAGCTGCGATAGAGATGGATCGTGGAGAGATATTTTATAATAATTATGTAAAAGATAAGCTCCATTCTTTTATGGGGAAAGTTTTTGAAGATATGTGCAGATATTATACCCTGTCACAGGGATTGGATGGCAATCTGAATTGTCTTGTTACAAATGTAGGAAGCTGGTGGGGACCGGGGCATGATCATATACCTACGGATATTGATCTGGTTGGAATCGATGATACAAACAAGAAAGCAGTGCTCGGCGAGTGCAAGTTCAAAAACGAACTGATCGATAAGGAAGTATATGAAGCTCTGATGGACAGACGTGGTTTGATCGACAAGCGTTATGAAGAAGTAGAGTTTTTGTTATTTTCCTTATCAGGTTTTTCAAAATGGGTAAAAGAACACGCCCAGCAGGACAGGATCAGACTGGTTACATTAGAAGAGTTATATGATTGATGAGCTCAGGGGACGTTGTTTAGGGATCATTTTGCATTTGCAAAATGATCCCTAAACAACGTCCCCTGAGCTCAAAACAGATTGTCTATATATTCCGTAAGTGCTTCTCTGTCATAAAAATTCTTCATTTTGGCGATTCCAAAGTCGGGTGTGGCACCGCGGTCGATATCATAGAAAGAGCCGTTTTTAAACAGGCTGATACGTTTGTATCCGGATATCTGTATCATACTTCCGCCTGCAGTTGACATATGATGAACATCACAAGATCCGCCTCCCGAAGTCATTCCGAGTAAAGTTACTCTGGGAGACATCATGTAGGCATTGGGAACAAGATTTCCGCTGGAGAAACTGACGGGGGAGATCAGGCAATAAAGGTTGAGTCCCTTTAATGAAAGATGATCATCTGCAGTAAACTTCCCATCTCTGTTTGAATCGATCATATATGCCGCAGAGCCCGTTGCTCCGGTCATGGTATTTACAACACTAAGGTCACCAAGTCCGAGATAAAATGCTATAACATAAGCTGCCGATATGACATCCCCACCTGTATTAAAGGACAGATCCATTACCACATTCTTTATAGGGCTGTCAGGGCGAAGTATCTGATCCCTTGAATATTGCATCAATCTGATCGTATCATATAGTTCATCCTCAGTCGGTTCAGACTTATAATCAATATCATCTGACGGATGTGTAAATTTATCAAATGATATATATGCCGTATCTCCGATCTCTTCATAGGGAGGAACGCCATCGGGGAAAAATTCAGCTCTTGTATCATAAAATTCGTCTGCAATGCGGCTGTATCTTGCGTTCCACGGACCAAATATTTCAGCTGCCGCTGTTTCAAAAGACTCTTCGTCGCTCATATATGATCTTTTATTAAATACTGAATGCATATCATCGAGATGATATTCGATAAAACTTTTTAGTGCAATATCTGCTTTTGTCTGGTCTGTTCCACTAAGCTTATTCCGAATTCCGCACTCATAAAAGAAAGTATCGAAATCAGATATATTATGTGTTTCCTTAAGTCCGTAGATATTATCAAGAGCAAAGCAGAGTTCGTTATAATCAAACTTTGCAAACTCCTCTGTACGATTTCCGGATGCTGAATAATATATTTCAGTAAGGTCGTCATCAAGACCACCGGCAAGATAAAATACTGCCTCTCCGTTGCAAAGCGTAAAAAAGACATTATATGTCAGGATGAGATCACTTACAGTCTGAAGAGGAAGATAGTATCCATCTCCTTCATGAACTATTGAAATTTCATACGGTTTTAAGTCGAAGGTCATGACTTTACCATATCTGTCATTTGAATAAAGATCGACCTCATCAAATAAGGCGGCTGCAGCACCGTCATCCGGAATCACCACGTTAACGACAGGACCTGCATTTCCCTTAAGGAATGCATCAAAATCAAAAAATGTTATCGTATCATTTTCGAAATCAAAATCACAGGTAAACTTAGATCCTTCTCTTGTAAATATTGCATGTTCTCCGTCGCAGTCCAATTCATAATTTACAGTGTCCTGCATATTTTGCAGAAAATACAAAACACTGTCTGCAGAAATATACGGAACCGTGCTTCCATCGATATAGTAAAGGTTAATATCCTCCTTGTGTTCTGCATCTTCCAGATAGAGAGGGACATTTTTCGCTTCAACACTATGGGGAACGGACGCATCTTTTGAGACTGATGAAAGAGTTGCTGCTTCCTGAGTATTATTTCCGGACAAAGTTTCAGGATCTGCTTTTCCGGTTTTGTCCGGAAGTTCTGAACACCCGGTCAAAAGAGCTAAAGAGAGAATAAATGATATTGCAGTTCTGCATTTTTTCCTCATATTATGCCTCCTTGTATAGTATCAAAAACTATTGATCATCCATGTCAAAAGATTGATTTTT
>JAIKZC010000127.1 GCA_024682575.1 Lachnospiraceae bacterium
ATCTTTATTTTACATTTAGGACAAATCTGCATTTTCAGACCTCCGCATCATAATCATTCGTTGCAAGCTCAACTTCAAGACCCATCTCTGTCAGACATCTAAAGAAGTTCAGCATGATCTTATGTGTTTTATAAGGTGAAACTTCTCCAAACACAAGCCTGTCCTTATATGAACAAACACATACCTGCTGTGAAGTCGCAGTCATAAAAGCAGAAAATCTGTCTATGTAATCTTCGACCTCTTCAGGCATCTTTATCTGACCTAAATTTGACATCGTACTGGTAATTCCTCTTTTTGCCAAACCGTCAAAAAATCCTATTACCAGATCTTTTATTGGAAGCGGAACCATTTTAATTGCCATATTATGCTCAAGTCCAGCATAGGAATTCATTGTTTTTTCTATATTTTCTGCTGAGAGCTTTTCCTTGAAACTTCTGTTTACGAATTCTATAAGTTTGCTAAGATCACCGTCATAGTCATTGGAATTATAATCAATATTTATTACGCCAAAAAAATTTCTTGCTGTCCCGCTCTTAAAAAACTGTCTTAAATTTACCGGAACACTGACAACAACGTGTCTTCTTCTCTGGGACCTATCCATTCCAATAATAACTGCTTTAATGTATAATGCTGCAGCCAAAACTCCGACTGTCGTTTTAAAACTATGTGCAAGTTCAAGGAATTTAGAAGATGATACAGTCCCTTCAAGAAGGTGTGGCAGCAGGTTTTCATCAATTTCCCCGCTCACCTGATACGCCTTAACAGAAGACATTTCCTGCAATTGCTTTAACCCCTTCTGCTCGTTATAAAAATCATTAAATGCATCGCCTTTTTTTTCTTCAAGTGAAAAATCATCTGTATTAATAAGGTCGCCTTCAATACCATGCTTATGCTGGAGATATCTTGTCAGCATTGTTTTAAGAAACATGAAAGCTCCTGTACCATCTGCAAGTACATGAAATACTTCCAGATTTATTCTTTTTTCAAAATAATTTACCCTGTATAAAAGATTTTTATGACCGGGAATATAAAGAGGGAGACATGCAGGTTTATTTTCCTCTTCAACAGTTGCAGTTAAATTACTATCTTCGAGATAATACCAGAAAATTCCTCTGTGAAGTACACAATTAAAAAAAGGGAATTCTTCAATTGTTTCATCTAAAGCATTTTGAAGAATTTCCGGATCAACTTTCTCTTTTAATTCGCAGCTCAATCTAAAAACTCTCGTATCAGCACCTCTGGCTGTAGAAGGAACAATTTTGGCTGCATTATCTAATTTATACCAATTTGTATTTTTCCTCATAATTAATAGCTTCTCCAAAAAATCTCACAAACAAGCCATTATTTCTAACTGATTCATAGTCTTGTTTGTCATGTATTTAGTATATCATATATTTACTATTTTAAATTCACAATATTAACTCTTTGTAAAAAAAGACGCATGGCGTTTTACCATGCGTCTGTAAATCTTTATTTACTATCAACTATCTTTATTCTTCCCTGACCGTAAGGATCCTCGTATTCTTCACCTATTGTTCCGCCAAGTGTTTTACTAACATAATCTACTGTACATTGAAAATCAATAAGATCAGGCTGTTCTACAAGCTCGGCATCATCAAAAGCTGTCTGTCCATCACCATTTTGAATAAGAACATAAGTAGCACCTGCAACAAGATATTCTTTATCGAGATCAATCGGTTCATCGCCAACCATAACGTTCTTTACACGTCTTTCACCTTTTATTCCGGTAAGATATCCGTTTTCATCTATTATACAGGGATCATCGATATAAGTATGTATTTCATACGACATACCCGAAACCTGAATAATTCCGCCAAATTCCTCCGGTACAATATGTGCTCCAAACTCCAGAGCATCAACTATACTCTGACCTTTAGCCTTAATAGTACATAAGCCACCGCCATTAGGAGTAACATTGAAAAAGCTTCCATTTGTGATTTTTCCACGTGCTATATTGCCGCGAACTCCGCCACCGTTTATCATACCAATATCAGCACCCAGCTGATCACGGATAGCATCTGCGACAAAATCGCCCATATTAGTCTCTCCCATTCTGACCATACGTAAAGGTTTACCGTTAAGATCCTTTTCTACAGGATCATTTATTGTAAGATCAACTTTAGACTCACCAAGTACAACTGATAATTTCTCATTTACTCCTGCAAGTTTTGAACTTACTAATTCAGAAATATCATTATCATATCCAAATACCTGAGATGCAGGTTCCGGAGCATTCCATGATATTATATCTGTTTTTACAATTCCGGCATCTGTTATGTTGCTGTATCCAATAGTATTTAGCTTTGTTCCAACTGCTGACCTGACGACATCCTTGCCAGCCTTGTTTTTCATTACGATCTGTTCTGTATCATGACTATGACCATCTAATACTACATCGATACCCTCAGTATTTGAAATAACATCGACATAATTCCATGGATGACTTACAGCTTCATTTCCAAGATGTGCAATCAGATATACATAATCTGCACCCTCTGCCCTTACATCATCTACTGCTTTCTGAAC
>JAIKZC010000161.1 GCA_024682575.1 Lachnospiraceae bacterium
CTGCATCAGATCCAGTCGCTGGCTCAGATGCCGTATTACTGCTCCCACATGCAGTAAGCACCGAAAGAGCCATTACTCCTGCAAGCAAAGATGATAAGATTTTCTTTTTCATTTTTCTCCTCCAAATTTTATAAACTGATAGTTATCGAATCAAAAACTTTTTTACGGACATTTACAAATTCTATACTGTTTCTGTCGCGGTCTGCCGGAAGATCTACATTAATAATCCTTCTTATTGATCCTGGTCTGTTTGTAAATATAACGATCCTGTCAGCTAAGAAAACCGCTTCCTCTATATCATGTGTTACCATTATCGTTGTCTGATGGCTCTCATTATGGATTTTTCTGACTGTCTGCTGCAGCTGGATCTTGGTAAGAGCATCAAGTGCTCCAAAAGGTTCATCCATAAGGAGAACTTCCGGCTCATTAGCAAGCGCTCTTGCTATTCCTGCTCTCTGTGCCATACCTCCGGACAGTTCTTTAGGCAGAGAATTTTCAAATCCCTTAAGTCCGACCATATTTACAAATTCTTCTACTTTTTTTCTTTTTGCCTCTTTATCCTTTATGTCAAGTACATATCCTATATTCTGTCCCACATTCATCCAAGGGAAAAGCCGGGGTTCCTGGAATACCATTCCTCTCTGCTTTTCAGGCTTTCTTATTTCTTTTCCATCAACGGTAATGCTTCCCTGGTAATTAACCTCAAGTCCTGCAATAGATCTTAAAAGTGTGCTCTTTCCACAACCACTGGCACCAACAAAACAAATAAATTCACCTTTTTCGATTTCCAGATCAATATCTCTTAAAACCTGAAAATCCTCTCCATTATTATCAAAAAATTTATTAACTTTTTTAAGCTCTAAATATGCCATTACCAGTAGATCACCTTTTTCTCGATTATTTTAATAATTGAATCCATCAGTTTACCAATAACACCGATAGTGATCATTCCAACGATTACAGTATCGGTCTGACCGAACTGTCTTGCATTCATGATCATAAATCCAAGTCCTGTATTTGAAGAAACAAGTTCTGCAGCTACAACACACATCCAGCAGGATGAAAGGCCAACACGAAGTCCGGTAAATATATTCGGTGCAGCTCCTGGTATGATGACCTTAAATACATGTGTAAGGAAAGGAGTCTCCGCAGCTCTTGAAACCTCAAGAAGCTTTACATCAGCCTGTCTTATCCCATCATATACATTTATCAATATTGTGAAAAATCCACCGAGGAAAATAAGAAATACCTTACCTGTCTCACCTATTCCGAACCAGAGGATAACCAGTGGGATCCAAGCGATCGGAGGAATAGGCTTGATGATCTGGATTAAAAGATCTGTAAATCTTCTTGCATGCTCAAAAAGACCTATCAGTATTCCAAGAATGATTCCTGAAAATGCTGCCAGGAAATAACCCTTAAGTACTCTTACAAGACTAACTGTTGTGTGCTGTATAAGAGTCTGCTTCGCAAGAAGTGATATGAAAGATTCCAGTACCCTGTCAGGTGCCGGAAGAATGACCGGATTTAAAGTTCCGCGTTTTTCGAGCATCATCCATGCTGCAAGGATCATAACTACAAGTGCGATATATTCAACAAAATAACCTGTTTTCTTAGTTAACTGTCTCATTTTTACCTCTAATTAAAAAACTTTATAAACTCTCCTATTTCCATGGTTATATTATCATCTTGAAATTCTATTTTAATTCTATAATAGAATTAAAACGATAATTTTGCTTATATTTTAAATTTTTAATTCCGTATTAGAATTAAGATAATTTAAAAATATAAATCCGAAAACTTAATATAATTCTTAAGCTTCCGGATCTGTAATTAAGATTTATCATAAAGTTCTGAATAGTTCATCTACTGAAATATTCAGTATTCTTGCAATGGCATAAACTTCACGGTCTGTAGCAATTCTTGTCTGTCCTTCGAGTTTTGAAAGAGAAGAAAGATTCATGTCAATACCCATAAGCTGCATATTCATGGCAAGTTCTTTCTGACTCATATAATTAAGCTTTCTAAGCTTAGTCACTCTTGCTCCGATGATATTTTTATCTCCCAATGGGGCTGTTCTGGGCTTCATAAAGTTTCCTTTCCGGATCAAAGTCCAAGTATATGACGCATTATTTTTCCTGTGCTGGTTCTGGGAATTTTGTCAATTTCTATTATTTCTTCCGGGCGTCTGTATTGTTCAAGTTTATCTCTCAAAAACGCCATTAATTTATCTGCATCGTAATCTTTACCTTTTACCACATAAAGAACAGGAACTTCTCCTCTTTCCGGATCTTCTTTTTTAGTACAGGCACAATCTTCTATCCCATCATATCCGATCGCAGCATCTTCTATTTCAAGAGGCGTGATCTTTTGACCTGACACATTGATAATATCACCTACGCGGCTTACAAAATGAAAGAAACCTTCATTATCAAAATATGCAATGTCATTTATTATAATTCTGTCATCCCTGACCACCTTTTCTGTCAGTGATTTCTTTTTATAATAACATTTCATATTCATACGTCCTCTGACTGCAACATGCCCGTAACTTCCGGGCTTTGTGATTTTATCCCCATTTTCATCAAGGAGAATAATATCTGCATTAACAGCAGGTTTGCCTATACAGTCAGAATCATATTTATCTGCAGTATTATGGATCAATATACATCCGGACTCCGTAGTCCCATAAACGTTGTAAAGAGTCACTTCAGGAAAAAGCCTGTGAAAGTCCAATGCAGCATGCCCAGGCAAAACTGACGCTACCGACTCCGCCTGCTTAACAGATTTAGGAAGTGAACCCCCGCTTTTTCTATATTCATTAACAAGGGAGGACAATGATGTCGAGATCATGGAAAGACGAGTTATTTTGTATTTATCCGAATAGTTCTTTATCAGCTCCTCATCATAAGGAGAATCTGTAACTATGACTGTCCCGCCTTTTATAAGCGTAGCCATTACTCTCAGATAGCCTGTTGAAAGATATATTGGCATATTTGTCAGCATCACTGTATCTTCGTCTATAGAAGTTCCTGCAGCAAGATTTTCCGCTGCCGCATATA